>CBETCF010000064.1:0-10847 GCA_965534785.1 uncultured Psychrobacter sp. | reverse complement strand
GCAACCACGTACATTAGCACGCCATAGACAGCTGCAGGTAGGGCAATGGCAGGCAGACCCGCCGCCGTTCCCATGATGATAGGTGCTAAAGTGATGGCAGTGGTGCTATTCTGAATACTGGTCTCTATCGAAATGGTTTTAGTATCGAACCAACTGAGCTTAAATATTCTAGAGATCAACATACTCAAAGCAAATAAGATGACGATAATAAGAACAAGATCAAACCCTATTGCTGAGACTTGCGATTTGAGTAATTCCCAGTTAGAGGCAACGGCAGCTAAGACGATTAGAACAAAGAAGACGCTGGCAATGCCATTAAGTATATTACTTCTGCGCTCCATAAAACCGGTGAATTTACGGCGAGCAAGCATACCAAGCGTTACAGGCAACGTCGTCAATAAGAACATCACTAAGCCTATTTTTACCGCGCTAATAGAGCCTGCTTGATCCTGCATAAAATAGTTGAATGCCAAAGTAATTAAGATAGGCAAAGTAACAACCGAGAGTAGACTGACCACACCAGTTAAAGCTACAGACAACGCCACATTGCCTTTGGCGTAAAAGGTCAGCATATTACTAGTGACCCCACCTGGGCAGAAGCTTATGAGCATAATACCGAAAGCGATAGTTGGTGGCGGCATCGTAATTAATACCACTGTTAGAGCCACTAAAGGTACAAAGATTACTTGATTGACGAGCCCTACAAAAAAGGCTTTGGGATGAGTAGCGATAATCTTAAAATCACTTAGTTTTAGCCCAGTTCCTAAGGTGAACATAATATAGGCAAGTGCTAATGGCAGTAGAGCCAACGCGATATTATTCATGCAACATTCCTTGTCAAATTAACAGACCTTAATAAAATAGTGAAATCATGTTCGAATAGCACCTTGTCCTTGTGCCTATCAACTTTCAATAAACGATAGCATAAGATGATGACACTTTACTAATCTAACGTTTATCTCGCTAGTTGCGCTTTTAGCTAGATATTACTAGCCAATAAGAAAGCGCCTATCCAAATTGAATAGGCGCTTTTCTAGATTATGTTAAGTTTGATCAGAGCATTAGCTCTTTAGTCATCTAACAAGTCCATTTGCTTAGCGGCTTCATAAATGCCGGTTGAGCGATTACCCGTACGGCAGAATATTAAAATAGGCTGCTCAGCTTGATTAAAAAAGTCCGCAAACTCTTCGACATGAGTCTGATTCAGCTCATTGCCGGCAAATGAGACTTCTTTATAAGCCAGTCCCGCCTCTTTGGCAGCCGTTTCAATATCAGCACTAGTAGGCTGATTGGCTTCCTCGCCATCAGGGCGATTATTAATGATAGTTTTGAAACCGTTTTCAGCAATCATAGGCACTTGATCAGGGGTAATTTGACCAGTAATACTAATTTCGTGGCTCATAAGAGCTCCTTTTTTATTATCTAGGTAAAGAATTTAATGGCTTAAGAAGTTCAATAAATAGGGTAGGCTGATTGTTCAAGGAATAAAAGATAAGCTATGTAAAATTTATAACAAACCTTGCATCAAAGCACTTTGATATAATAGTTTGGCGCGCGCGCCTGTACCACAAAATAGCAATATTGGTTTGGGATAGGCATGATAATAAGCAGCAAACTGCTCTACGGTGACCATACTGAGACGCTCATCATCGAATGGCAAATGCTGATAGGCCAAATTAGCTTGCTTGGTAGCAGTTGCTAAATCGAGGCTAGTAGGTTGAGTGACATGCTCGTCATCAGGACGTATATTAATCACTGAACGATAGCCTAGCTCAGCGAGTTTAGCGCACTGTATAGGATATATTTGCTTATAGATAGTGAGGTTATCAGTCATAAGGGGTATCAAATGCTTATATAAGAAATCGCTAAAGTTTGAGTAAATCAAATAAATACATACATTATAAAGCTATTGTTATCATAAGACTATGATAACAATAAAGCGGCGATATTACCTAAAAAGCTAGCGATTAATCAGACTAAAAATAAAAAATAAGGTGTAATAACGATATTTCAAACTAGTTTTAGAGGTTTTTTAGAGCATTTACTGCATCGATAGTACTCAGATACACCTGACCTGAAAGCTCAGTAATTAGGGGCGTATGTCCAATTTTATCCATCACCGGCCCTTTAATAAAACTAAAATGCAGATGCTTATTTTGAGCAATCATTTCTCTATTCAAAGTGAGTAGCATCTCTTGTGCGGTCAGATCGATATGATTGACTGCTGACATAATTAAAACGATTTCATGAGCTTCGCTGTAGTCTTTAGTTGCTTGTAAGATACGGCGGTGAATGGACTCACTATTACCAAAAAACAAGCTCTCATCGATACGTATCATCAATAGGTGCTCATAAGTCACCACACTATGACGATGAATATTACGAAAGTGTCCGGTCTCCGCCAACTGACCAACAATCGCCACATGCGGATGACTCGATTGCCAAATAAGGCTGGCGAATGACACCATTAAACCAATGACTAAACCGGTATTAAGTCCAAAAATTAGTACGCCAATAAAAGCCGCTAAAAAGCTAACCGCATCTAAACGGTCACGCTGCCAAGCAGATTTCAAAGTCGCGATATCTATCAGCCCAATGATGGACGCCATAATAGTCGCGCCCAAAATTGCGTAGGGGAGTGGGGCAAGCGCATTGCCAAAGACTATCAGGGCGGCAATCATGACCATCACCGTAACTAAGCTAGCTACTGGCGTTTTAGCACCAGAATCGGCATTGATAGCAGTACGCGAAAAACCACCCGCTACCGCAAAGCTTTGGAATAACCCGCCAGCTAGATTGGCTAGTCCCAATCCTGTCAGCTCACGGTTGGCATCGAAACTCTCATCACGCAAGCGCGCGTAAGTACTAGCTACTGAGCTACTAGATACAAAGGCAATGAGCGCCATCAAGCCGGCGGTTGGTAGTAAGTTAGCCGCTTCACGAAAGCCTGGGATATAAGGCAGAGTAAAGCTAGGCAGCCCTTGCGGAATACTACCGATAGTCGCCACACCAGCCGTTGACCACTGCTGAATGATACTCAGCACAATAGCCAGCGCTAATAGTAGCAAAGGAAACAAGCGTTCAGCCCATTTAGCGTAACTAGCCGATAGCCAAGATTGCCATAGCCATTGACTGCCGTAGCGATTGGCGACTAATAATAAAAAAGCGCCTATACCTATGGCTAAAGTCAACGGATGCAACTGTGATAAGTAACCTTGTAAGCTAGATAAATAGCTAATTAAGTTATTGCCGGAGACTGGGATAGCAGTAACGTATTTTAGCTGACTGACAAAGATCAGTACTGCTGCGCCACTGATAAAACCAGCTGAGACGCCGCGACTGATAAACTGCATGATCCAGCCAAGCTTTAGCCAACCTGCTATCCATAATAATGCGCCTACCATTAAAGCTAGCAAGCTTGCCATCAGTACATACTGTTCAGCGCCTTGATCAGCATAAGCATGTAAGGCACTAGCGGTCATGATAGCGGTGATAGCCACCGGGCCAACTGCTTGTACATTACTAGAGCCAATCCAGGCATAGACGATGACTGGGACTATAGCTGCGTATAAGCCATAAACGGGTGGCAAGCCAGCAAGTACCGCATAACCTAAGCTTTGTGGTATAACCAACACTCCAACTACTAGCCCAGCGACTACATCAGTGGGTAAATTGGCTAGCTGGTATTGACGCAACCAAGTAGGTATCAGTCGAGTGGCAATAGAGGGCATGTCAATACGCCATTATCCTAATCGTGTATTTCAAATATCTTTGAAATAGATATCTTTGAAGTAATAATAATCATTAATGGCTCAATAGCTCTCAGCCATTTTAGGCACAAAAACGCTGATACAATAGCTGTAATACGGCTAGAGCATCTTCACTAGCGATACTATAGTAAATCTGCTTACCTTCGCGGCGAGTCGCTACTAGCTCATCTTTACGCAAGATACCTAGCTGCTGCGAGAGGCTTGGTTGTCCAACACCTACTAGGGTCTCAAGCTCACCTACGCAGTATTCACCTTGGGTCAGCTGGCATAATAGTAACAGGCGATCAGGGTGGGATAGCGATTTCAAAAGCTGGCTGGCTTGCTGTGAGGCCTGTTGCATTTGCTTAGCTAAATCATTAGGGGTAGAGTCGTTCAAGGTAGTCATAGTCTCATCTGTTGTTGCCATAGTAGAGTTTGCACTGATAGGCGCGTTATCCACAGGCTTATCAGTACTCGTTGCCGATACTGTTTTTTCTGAAACTGTCTTTGCTGCAATAGAGGTAGTCAGAGTAATCTCCTTAATAAAGAGTATCAATGATTAAATAGGTTTTATAAACCGCTATCAAATAGTTAGCTCACATTTATATCAGCCTATTTTAACACTCAATAAATAACTAAGTGGAATTATAAGCAATTATATCATTAATTACATTATATAAATTGATAAATTGTTATAATATTGCTATATTAGAGTTAATGAGATGTATCTCAAACAACCACTAATAAGCAAATTTGAATATAAACCAAAATAATGAGGTTTTTATGCAAGTACATTCTTTTTTACACGCCGATACCGAAACTTATACACATGTTTTAGCCGATGTAGAGCAGCAGCTATGTGCCGTTATCGATCCGGTATTGGATTTTGATCCCAAGTCTGGCCATACTAGTACAGTCAGTGTTGACGAAGTTATAGCATTCGTCCGCAGTCAAGGCTGGGAGCTAGTCTACGTGATAGAAACTCATGCCCACGCTGACCACTTATCTGCCGCTATTCATGTCAAAGAGCAGCTCGGTGGCCAGTTAGTAATAGGTAAATATATTACTGAGGTACAGAAGATCTTTAAACAAGTCTTTAATTTTGACACTAGCTTCCGTACTGATGCCAGCCAGTTCGATATTTTAACTGATGAAGATAGCGTTTTGAAGATAGGGGATATCGAGATAACCGTTCTGCACGTGCCTGGTCATACGCCAGCCGATATGGCTTACGTTGCTCGCGATAGTGAAAAAACGGCTGTTTTCGTTGGCGATACTATATTTGCACCCGATGTCGGCACTGCCCGTTGTGACTTCCCAGGTGGTGATGCCAAAACCTTATATCACTCTATCCAAAAGCTATTGTCGCTTCCTGAAGAGACGGTAATCTATCTCTGTCATGACTATCCTAGTCAAGGTCGGCAACATTGTCCAACCACTACGGTAGGGGCGCAAAAGTTAGGTAATATTCATGTCAAAGACGGTATTAACGAAGCAGAGTTTGTGCAAATGCGTGAGCGCCGTGATGCCACTCTTGAGATGCCAAGGCTGATTATCCCTTCAGTACAGGTCAATATCGATGCCGGTAATTTACCTAAGCCTGAAGATAATGGCACACGCTATTTAAAAGTACCTATCAACGCGCTATAGCCTTGTCATACAAATTTTATTATTTTAAGGAGTAAGTTATGAAAACTAATGTAGGTAGTACCGATAGAACCTTACGTATTATCGCTGGTGTAGTGATTATCGCTTTAGGGCTTTACTATCAAAGCTTATGGGGTATTATCGGCCTGATTCCTTTACTGACGGGTTTATTCCGCTCATGCGTGCTTTATTCCATACTGGGTATCAATACCTGTAAGGCTTAATCCTGACTGTGTTCATCTGCTGTATTCATAAGCTATCAATGGCATAATGAATACAAAGCTAATGACTATGATAAGTGAACGAGCTATGAATCTTTATCAGCAATATGTATTACCCAAGATGATCGATGTCGCCTGTAGCTCTGGTAATGTGATGAAAGCACGTTCCAAAATCGTACCACAGGCGCTGGGTGAAGTACTAGAGATTGGTATCGGTAGTGGTCTTAACTTATCATTCTATGATCCCAAAAAAGTCACCTCTATCATAGGTATTGATCCGGCCGCGCAAATGCAGTCATTGGCTTATAAACGAGCGGCGCAGATTAATATTCCGGTAGAAACCATAGCCGCTGATATCTATGGTATTGATGCAGAAAGTGAGCGCTTCGATACTATCGTGATGACTTTTACTTTATGCAGCATAGATGATCCTATACCAGCGTTAGCAGAGATGGCGAGAGTGCTAAAACCGACAGGCCGTCTGCTATTTTGTGAGCATGGCCTCGCGCCCGATGTAAGCGTTGAGCGCTGGCAGCGCCGTCTGACGCCGCTATGGAAACCTATGGCGGGTGGTTGTCATTTAGATCGTGATATTACCGAGCTTATCAAAGCAGCTGGCTTTACCATTGAGAATTTGAACGCAGAGTATTTGCCTGGACCTAAGCTGATGAGCTATATCTATAGTGGTTCAGCTCAAAAAATCGTATAGACAGAAGTAGTGAATAGAATAAGTAAAAAGGACTATTTTATGAATAATGAGAACTTCCATATCGTTTGCCCCAATTGCCAAGCGACTAATCGTCTACCTGCTGAGCGCTTAAGCGCTGCGCCTAATTGTGGCAAATGCGGACAACCTCTATTGACGGCAACTCCGCAAGAGTTAACCGCGCAAACGGTTGGTAAGACGATTCAAAAAAACGATGTACTCACTATAGTAGATTTTTGGGCAAGCTGGTGTCAGCCTTGTTTGATGATGGCACCACAGTTTAAAGTTGCCGCTAGTCAATTGCCGCAAGTAGTTTTTGCTAAGATTCAAACTGATAAGTATGAGCAGGCGGCTGCCCCTTATAATATTCGCAGTTTGCCAACGATGGTGGCTTTTAGAGGTGGTAAAGAGGTGGCAAGGCAATCAGGTGCACTGCCTAGCGACCAGATCGTGCAGTGGGTGAGAAGCTTGCAGTAATAAGGTCTATAACTAGACTATCAGCAGTAAAGAAGCCAATACGTTGATAACGTATTGGCTTTTTGTTTATGCTATAAAAGCTTTAGTGGGTATAAGACTTATTTTATTAAGGATTACTCACCATAAATCTTGATGCCATTAGCGAAGCTGCAACGCTGAATACGCGCCGATTGAATGATAGCGTCACGCTCTCCGTAAAGGCGCGATAACTTGGCATCACGTGCCTTATTGTCACTACTCTGACCGACACCGAAGCTGATGTTAGGGGAAATACCCCAACGACCTGCCGAGACGCCAATACCAACACCAGACGATGATAAAGTAGAGCGCTGATTACGCGTTGACTCAACGTAGCTATTCACCCGATTATACTCTTGCGCCAATGCTTGGCAATCGTAGCTTTGATAAGTGCTTGGTGGCACATATTGCGGTGTTAAATTGCCGCTAGTTGCACAGCCTGAAAGCGCAAAAATGCTAGCAGTTGTTAATAGTGCCGTTGCCGTAAATGTTTTCATAATGACCCCATTAAGCCAGTAGATAAGATGTCTTTAAGATAACAAAACTAAAGCGCTTATGATACTAAAACAAATTTTCAGGTTTAGCATAAGCCAATATAACGATACCTACATAAGCGGCGCCAGCAATAAGAATACCCACCTTGCTTTGGCTAGGCATTGCATTGGCGTTAAAGGCTTTGACACTAGCGCTAATAGCTGCCAATAACAGGATAATTTTGGCAAATACCCACTGCACTGGCGCATTGACAGCCATGAGCTGCATCAGCATCCAAGCGCCTGAAACGATAACTAGCGCATAGAGGATATGATTGGCAATTTTTATCGGACGCGGCGCTCGTCTATTGGCGCTCAAGACCAAAAAGCTTTGGTATATAAATACTGCAATTAATATAAATACCAATAGGGTATGTAGATGTTTCATTAAAAAAATTCCTTCTGCGGTATTTATGATGGTGCTAATTGTGGGCCAGTTGGCTATTTATTTTGACCTGCGCACAATGGACTTTCAGGACTTTGCGTTTGTTGCTGCCACTCGCTAGGCGTATAAGCATGAATAGCTAACGCATGGATATTGCCACCTTTTGAAGTTAGTAGCGGATCTACCATCTCATAGACTAGCTGATGACGCGCGACCAAGCGCTTACCCTCAAAGGCTTCACTAACTAGCGTCAGTTTGAAGTGGCTTTCTTTGCCTTCAAAATAACCGGCATGACTCATAGACTCATTAACTAAGTCGATATAGCTAGGGTGCAAATCTTCTAAAGCTGCTCTTAGAGCAGTAGCAGTAGGTTCGGCGTTATTCATAAAAATCCTTCAACAGCAGTTGCTTAAAAATAGTTAAGGCTATTATAGCAGAGCACTAGCTGCAAATCCTAAAGGCTTCAGAACCCTATAGTGGCTCCAGAGGTTTAAGTAAGGCAACAAAAAACAGGGCATGAATAAATGTCATACCCTGTTGCTAAGTTATAACTTAATTAGAATAATTTTTAGCGACGCGCTTTTTGATAAAGTGGCATGACTTTAGGCATTAACGCTTGCATCTGTGAGATTCGAGTGTTGCTCGTAGGGTGAGTACTCAAGAATTGTGGTGGCTCGCCTTGGCTGGCACGCTGCATTTTTTGCCATAAAGTGATAGCTGCTTGTGGGTTGTATCCTGCACGGGCCATTAGCTCTAGTCCGATCTGATCGGCTTCAGACTCTTGCGTGCGGCTATGAGGACGACTTAATCCCAAGTCACCAGCGACACTAGCTAGCTGTGCTTGACCTTGTGATAATCCAAAGACACTTGCTGCCAGTCCAATTCCCGTTTGGGTTGCATATTCGCGTGAGATACGCTCACGAGCATGCTCACGCAAGGCATGGGAGATCTCATGGCCCATAATAGCGGCAATCTCATCATCGGTTAAGTTCAAGCGATCAATAATGCCCGAATAGAATAAAATCTTCCCACCTGGTAATACCGAAGCATTGAGTTGTTCTGACTTAATAGTATGAACTTCCCAATTCCATTTAGCCGCATCTGGGCGGTAGATACCTACTTGGCCTACTAAACGATTGGCAATGCCCTTTAGGCGATTAAGCTGTGCTTTATTAGTATCTAGAACACGAGCTTGACGAGCTTTTTGTAGCGTCTGATTATAGCTTTTTGCTGATAGCTGTAGCACTTCATCATTCGACACTAGCAAAAGCTGCTGACGATCGACACCAACGGCGCCACTACCAGTAGTGCTAGTACAGCCCACCAACCCTAGTGTCGACAATGAAGCGGCCATTAGTGAAGTAGTAAGTAATTTCTTCATAGTAAAATCCTCGCAGTCAGTAAATAATACTGATAATTAAATATTAATTAAAATGGAACAAAGTAACTCTAAAAACGTTTAAATTAAAAAAGCGGCTTGTTTATTCTCTTACTTAACAGACTAATCTTACCTCAAGCCATTCTATTGTTAGTATAATAATCGTATCACTATAAAACCAGTGCACTAAAAGTAACATTACTACGTGCTAGTGTAAGTAAGATTGCGCTATCGACATTAGTCATCAGTAGCGATAAATAGCTTAATCAGTAGCTAGCTGATAAACAGTTAGCTTAGCAAGAGAAAATAATTATTCAGCCTATAAAATTATGATTACTAATTTTCGTTGAAAAATCAATCATATATAGCAATAACTATTGATGCAGTAAGCGTTAAGTTTATTAAAATACTGTAAATGTGAAAAAAGGCATTGACACTAGCAAAAAAGTTGCTAAAATAGCCCACCTACCGAGACGTAGTAGTCGTCAACGACACGATGCGACAAAACGTTTTGATATATGCGGGAATAGCTCAGTGGTAGAGCATAACCTTGCCAAGGTTGGGGTCGAGAGTTCGAATCTCTTTTCCCGCTCCAAATATGGCTCTAGTATTACTAAATGCAGAGCAGAAAGCCTCACTATTATAAATAGTGGGGCTTTTTTTTGTCTAAATTTCGGTAGTAACTGTAGTTTTTAGTAGTAATCGCTAATGCCTGATTAAAACGAACAAATTACAAAAGTAAGCCAACTTGTCACACCAACTTGAGTTGTAAAGCGCATACTTATCAAACTTAGAGCGATTCGAGTAACATAAGCCTAAAAAGTGTGAATTTAACACTATCAAACTAAAATTCAATAATAATAAGGACTAACTTTTATGCAAGAATTCAAACATAAAGCATTCAACGAATTATTTGATCTGACCGGTAAGACTGCCATTATCACTGGCGGTGCTAACGGTATTGGTAAAGCCACAGCAATGCGCTTAGCAGAGGCGGGTGCTAATATTGCTATCGCTGATTTAAAGCTCGATGATGCCAAAGCTGCTATCAAAGATATCGAAAAACTAGGAGTCAAAGGCTTAGCAGTAGAGTGTAATATCCTAAAAGACGATGATCTGGTGGCTATGGTCGATAAAGTAGTGGCAGAATTTGGCACGGTTAATATTTTGATCAATAACGCTGGCGGCGGTGGTGGCGGTAAAGAGGATCCTACCAAGATATCAGTAGATGATATTCGCCGTGATTTTGAGCTCAATGTCTTTAGCGGCTGGCGCTTATGCCAATTGTGTGTCCCATATATGAAAAAGTCAGGCTATGGTTCAATCGTCTTTACCACCTCTATGTCCAGTCTCAATAAAGATCCAAATATGAGTGGTTATGCCGGCTCAAAAGCAGCAGTCAATCATATGGTTGCCAATTTGGCGCATGACTTTGGTCCTGAAGTACGTATCAATGCCGTTGGCCCTGGTGCTACCCGTACTGACGCGCTCAAATCAGTACTGACGCCAGAGATTGAAAAGAAAATGCTTTCTCACACTCCTATCAAACGCTTAGGCGAAGCGGATGATATCGCAGGAGCTATGTTGTATTTCGCTTCTCCTATCTCAGAGTGGGTCAGTGGTCAGACTTTCTTTGTCAACGGTGGCGGTGTGCAAACGCTTAGCTAGAATTAACCTATATGGTTTATAGCTAGTTTAAATACTCTAGCAATAAAAAAGCGTCATCTCCAATA
>CBETCF010000063.1:0-10966 GCA_965534785.1 uncultured Psychrobacter sp. | reverse complement strand
GGAGACTGCTTATGATTACTATCACCATCCAAAGTATCTTGGAATTGACGCAGTAAGTCTTTTTGTTCGCGATTTAAATTCACTGGTGTCTCAATAATCACACGACAAATCAAGTCACCTTTCATAGTGGTGCGCACTGGGGTAACACCTTTACCACGTACTCGTAGCAGCTTGCCACTTTGCGTACCTTCGGCAATTTTAATACTTACCTTGCCATCTAAAGTCGGAATTTCGACTTCTTTACCTAGTGCGGCATCAGTGATGCTTACTGGCACATCCATATAGAGATCGGCACCTTGACGGGTAAACACTTCATGCGGTTTGACACGGACTTCGACATATAGATCGCCGTTTTGTACGCCTGCGCCGCCCGCTTCACCTTCGCCTGCTAAACGTACGCGATCGCCATCATCAACGCCTGCTGGTATAGAGACTTCTAGATTACGAGACTTGTCTTTAACGCCGTTACCGTGACAATCAGGGCATGGGTTTTTGATTTGCTTGCCCGTACCGCCACACTGTGGACAAGCTTGCTGCACCGCAAAGAAACCTTGCTGCATACGTACTTGGCCTTGTCCATGACAAGTCTGGCAAGTGACGATGTCTGAGGCGTTCTTAGCGCCTTTGCCATCACAAGTATTACAAGGCGCAGGAGCGGTAAAGCTAATCTCTTTTTTGCAGCCACGAACCGCTTCTTCTAAAGTTAACTCGATGACGTAACGTAGATCTGAGCCACGGCGTGAACGACCACCGCCACCACCACGGGCTTGACCGAAGATATCGCCAAAGTTACCAAAGATATCGCCAAAGATGTCTTGGAAATTACCGCCGCCGCCGAAGCCACCACCGCCGCCCATACCGTTTTCAAAAGCAGCATGCCCCATACGATCGTACGCTGAGCGCTTATCTTCATCGCTAAGCACTTCATAAGCCATTGAGGCTTCTTTGAATTTATCCTCAGCATCAGGATCATCAGAATTGCGATCTGGATGGTATTTCATCGCCAGTTTTCGATAAGATCTTTTGATCTCCTTGCTATCTGCAGTTTTGCTGACGCCTAATACTTCATAAAAATCGCGCTTACTCATGGGCTCTCCTATCGTCATCACAGTCGTACTGCTCACCACTAGGTTATTACTTACATAAGTTAAAAAAGTTTCACGTGAAACCTTACCAACCTCAGGTAAATAAAGACAGTGTTTTGGTAGCAAAATTAGCGACGTACTGTTTAACCAAATCTATTAATAAAAGTATAAAAGTTTGGCCTATTAATGGAGATGACCAATAGATTTATCAAGCTTAACTGCTATGAAATTATTATCTGCTCAGTCTATCTCTCTAAAAATGCTCACTTAAACCCTCTAGCTTAGTTGTTCTCTCATTTTCCATAACATCAGACGCCAAAGTCGTGCTAGTATTTATCGCCATAATTTATACATAAGCACTCATAAAAGGTATCGATATTTATGAAAAAACTGATAGCATTTATTCTGTTAATCGTCGTCATCGTGGTAGCAATCTATGCCGGCTCCCCTTATTACAGTGCTTATCAGCTAAAGAACGCTTATGATAATAAAGACGGCGCTACTATCGCCGCCGCTATCGATTATGAGCAAGTGCGCCCTAGCATTTATACTCAATTGGCTAGTAAGTTTGCTGATACTTTGCGTCAATACCCCCTAGTCGCTGAGCTTGGCGGCGCGCCGTTAGCGCAAGCGGCTGATAACTTTATCAGTCAAGCGGTCGAAGGCGCGATCACCCCAGAGAATATCGAAAAGCTAATTAATACTCAAGGTCAAGCCAACAATGCCACCAAAGAGCTAGCTGCCGCTTGGGCCATTGCTAGTAATCAAGTCGATCTAAAAAACCTGATTCAAGACTTAATCATTCAACGCGGTGATATCGATGCGGTGGTCAAAAACCAAATGCAGCTAGTCATGCAAAAACAAGCTAGCGAATTAGAACAGCAAGCCACGCAAGGGGTGGATAGTGATAAACCTACTTTTAGCTATTGTGGTCTCAATTGTTTTACTATTAGCGGACAAGTCAAAGGCTATCCGTTAACTATTGAGATGCAGCGCCAAGGTTTGGTCAACTGGCAGATCGTTGATGTAGTTTTGCCTTAATTGAGCCATAACTGAGTTTTTTATCTGAAATTTAAAGTCGAAAATAACTAACCGTAAAAAAACGCTCTATAAATATTCGATTTATAGAGCGCTTTACATTATAGAAATTAAAATTCTATTAAAAGCTCAAAAACAGCTGATTACTGCACGCCTAAAAACTCTAAGAATTCAGGACTCTCAAAACTCGCTTGATACAGGACACCATCATCACGATAAATCGCTGGCGTCGCTATTACCGCTAGCCCGGCCGCCTTTTCGCGGTTAGGGGTAACATAATCGCTAGTACAGCTGGCAGGTGCTGGCGTCATTTGACCTTTTAGCATCGCTTTATCTAGAGCTGTGCGTCGACTACTCTCATTAGCTTGACACCAAATACCGCGCATCTGCTCAGGCGACTCTTCATAGATAGGATAGCCGATAGTTTTTACGGTGACGCCTTTTTGATTGAGACTCGCCATCTGCTTATGCAGCATTCGGCAATATGGACAATTCACATCAGTGGCGACATAGATTATGGCTCTTTCGGTCGTCGTCGCTGGATAAGTTATCAGCTGCGAGGGGTCTAATGAGGCGAATACCGACTTATTCTTACTGGCTTCAAAACGGTCATCGAGTCCGGTAAATTGGCCATTTTCTATTATTGATATCTCACCATCGGTAATATACTGTGCATCATCCGATAACAAGAACGGCACTCCTTCTAAAGTCGCGCCCCAAATTACTCCAGGTACCGCGGTATAAAAGAAAGGCGTTTTGGCGCTCATGTTTTTGAGTGCTTCCATATTCGCTAACAGCGAAGATTTGACTTCAGTACTGACATACTTGCCTGCTTGCGCACCAGTGGCTCGTTTTGGAATCTGCTTTATGACTTGCTCGCTAGGGTTCTTCTGTAGCTCACCTTGAATGACATATTTTCCATCGGCAGTAATATGCAATGGCGGCTGGCCGGCAAGATCGACTTGATACATATTGGGTAAATTGGAGGGTGCGATAGCTAGTATCTGGGCTTTAATACCAGCTTGGGTGAGCACTTGACGTAAACGGCTCTCAATATCAGCAGTGACAGGCTTGCTAACTGAAGCACTTTGCGCCGTTACCGAAGCGTTTTTTGCCTTGTCACCATTGTTAGTAGTTGATGTTGGCTGAGCGCAAGCGCTAGTGGCTAATAATAAGGCGCTAATAACACTAGCAGATTTTAATAAGGTTAGTTTCACAGCAAGAATCCTATCGAATAAGCATAAAGTCATGAAGATTGATTTGAAAAATATGGCGTTTAAAAATATAGTATTCAAAAACACTATTTGAAAACATAGATTAAAGAATTAAGAGGACTTTAGCACATCGACTGGTGCTGAGAAGGGTTTACTATTTAATTTTGCAAAACAGCTACTTGAGCTTAAGAGAGGGGCAATATAGGTAAGCCATTTACCTTCGAAAAAATAAATGGCTGCTGTATAGTCAATTTAATTTAAAAGTATTACAGTGCTACGGGAATAAATTTTGTGCAGCCTCTGGGGACGCAGCACGCAAAGAAAGTTTATACCCGTAGCGCATTTGAATTTATAAGCGTTTTACTTTCAAGTCACTATAGTTATCGGTAGCTTATATTTATAAAATGCTTATCAATAGATAACCTAAAACTTCTCCACTTCCTCTGGAGTTAAAAAGCGACTATCACCTTTTTCTAAACCTTCCAAAGTAATATGACCAATGCTAGCGCGATGCAGCTCAACCACTTTATTACCGAAATAACCCATCATGCGTTTGACCTGATGGTATTTGCCCTGCTCTAAGGTTAGACGGGCATGAGTCTCATCAATGAACTCTAGCACGGCAGGTTTGGTTTCTTCGTGATCGCCTTCTAATAAGATACCTTCAGCAACCTCAGCTACCGCTTTTGCTTGCGCATCTGCATCCATAGGATCCGCTAAAGTTAGCTCATAAATCTTGGCATTGGCATGCTTAGGACTAGTGACGCGATGTAGCCATTTACCGTCATCACTGATCAATAAAGCGCCGGTAGTATCGACGTCTAAACGTCCAGCAATGCGCAAGCTGCCAAGCTCTGGTACCGCAATCAATTCGGTAACGATAGGATGCTCTTTCACTTTTAAGGTGCATTCAAAGCCTTCAGGCTTATGCAATAAGATATAACGATTACCGGCTGCCACGGATAAAGGCTCGCCCGCCCACATAATATCGTCATTGACGATATCGATATGTAAGCCGACATCTTTGACCACGCTATCGTTAACCGTTACTTCACCGGCATGGAGGATTTTTTTCGATTCTTTACGGGATAACTCAGTGGCTTTACTAATAAATTTGTCTAGACGCATACTTTTTACTACCTTTGATATAATGGGGTTTTGTTATAGTGCAAGTTTAACATATCCAAACTAAGCCAATGCTATTCATCAATAGAGGTATCTGCTAATACCTACTATAAACTATTAAATTATCCGCTTATGAGTTATCAAACCCTAAAAAAACCAGTTAAAGCGCGACTTGAGATCAAAAAGTCTGAGTTTATCGCTTATGCATATCCGGTACATTCGCGTGAACAAGCGATGTTTCATGTGGAACAGTTACGCGAGCAATATGCTGATGCGCGGCATTGGTGCTGGGCTTATATTATCGGTGACCCTGATAATACCACTAGCGCTGGCTTTGATGATGATGGGGAGCCTAATGGCACTGCCGGACGACCGATACTCAATGTACTACAACATAAAGCTATCGGTAATATCATCATTATCGTGGTGCGTTACTTTGGCGGAATAAAGCTCGGTGCCGGTGGTCTCACTCGCGCCTATGCCGGTTCCGCACAAGCGGCGGTCGATCAGATGCAGTTGCAGCCTTACGTGCCGATGACGCAAGTAAAAATACTAGCGGAGTTTGCTACTGAAGCTCAGTGTCGCTATGTGGTGGAAACTCTAAATGGCAGCATTGATGAGGTCGCTTATAGTAAGCAAGTGACCTTAACTATTACTATCGCAGAAGAGGATATCGAAATCCTCAAAACCGAGCTAGCAATGGCAGGTAAAGTGATAGAGGCTACTGATTCATAAACTCTATAAGTAAAAACTATCTTAATTAAAGTAGCAGTTAAAATAAAAAACAGTAACCATCTGTTCACTCAACCGTTCACCAAAAGTCATTGGAAGCTTGTTTAGAGCTTAGTATGATAGCCAATTGATAAATACTCTTTCACAGAACCTTAAAGACCTATTCAAATCATTTATAGTTATAAAATATCGCAGTGTTTCACGTGAAACTATCTCATAGTTTTTAACTAGGGCGCCGCTGACCTTATTGTCCTTTTACCTCATCCATTTAGAAACCACTTTATGACCACCTTTACTTATAATGAATTTAAACCGCCTTTTTGGCTGACTAATCCCCATTTGCAGAGCATCTTACCGAAGTTTTTTGCACCAAAAACGCCTGAGTATAGACGAGTAGTACGCAAAGACTCTTTAGGCGAAAGCGATATTGCCTATGACTTTTATGATGCTTATCCTGTAGAGGATAGCCTAGAGAATGTAGCTAATGATGATAGCTCACTAGAACAAACCCCATTAATTGTACTGTTTCATGGTATGGAAGGCAGTAGCGATAGCCATTACGCCCGCGCCTTAGCCTATCAGATGCACGCGCAAGGATGGCATTTTGTCGTTGCCCACTTTCGCAGTTGTGGCGGTATTCCAGCTAGCGGACGGGTGTTTTATAACGCCGGCGATACCGGTGAAGTGCACTACATGCTACGAAATCTAAGTGAAAAATACGCCAATATGTATGCGGTTGGCGTCTCACTTGGGGGCAATGCCTTAGCCAAATACATGGGTGAATACGGCGATAAAGCTCTTTGCAAAGGTGCAGCGGTTATCTCTGCGCCTGTCGACATGTCATCAGCAGCGCTCAATATGCACAGCTTTTTGAGTCATCGAATTTATACCCCTTATTTGCTTAATCCTATTATCAAAAAAGCACTTGCCAACGATATTACTAAAGATGAAATCGACTCTATCAAAGCAGTCAATCGTATCAGCGACTTCGATGATATCTTTACGGCGCCGCGTCATGGCTACCGCTCTAATAATCATTACTATCAATCCTCTTCAGCTCTGCCCTATTTGCTTAAAGTAACTAAGCCCTTATTATTAATTAGCGCCAAAGACGATCCTTTCATTGGCTTTACTGCTACCCCTAACGATGTCTCCGATAAAGTCACGCTTATCGATACTGAGCACGGCGGTCATATTGGCTATTTACGTTACTCTGCAAATAAAACAGCCGTTGACGCTAGTAAAGTTAATGGAAAAGAGTCAAAGTTTGATATCAATTGGATACCCGAAACGGTCAGTGCTTACTTCAACTTCATCGGTGTGGCCTCTAATAATTCATAGGCTACCATTGCCTATATGCTTCGTTCGACTTTCCTCTAAATTTTTGAGATCGTATTATGTATCCCTATTTACGCTATACCAAGTCTATCGTTGATGCTGTTGTCGCTAATAAACAAGGCCGTCCATTAGCGTTTGATCAAGTCAGTGAAGTTACCGTGCGCTGTAGCTTCACTGACATCGACCCCATGTTTGAGATGAATAATGGTCGAGTGTTAACCGTCTATGATATCGGCCGTACTGATTTTATTATTCGTACCGGTCTAGCTAGGCAGCTGCTCAAACAGCGTTGGGGGATGGTAGTTGCAGGCAGCACTATTCAATACCGTAAGCGTATTCGCTTATTCGATAAAGTCACCATAAAAACCAAGCTGGTTGGCATGGATGAGCGCTGGCTCTATCTTGAGCATTCGATGTGGGTCGAAGGCAAACCTTGCTCCTCTGCCCTGCTCCGCACAGGTGTGACTGAGGGTGGTAAAGTGGTAGAGACGGCGCGGGTATTAGAAGCATTAGGTCAGGCGGATCTAGAACTACCACCTTCAGGCTATGTGAGCGAATGGATTGTAAGCGACGCCGATCGTCCCTGGCCTCCTAAAGCTTAAAGTATGCCGATTTATTGAAAGTCACAACGAAGTAACCTTATAACTACGGTTTCATAACAATACATTATACAAATAAGTATAGTAAATGTTAGAGTAGTAAGGATAGTTTAATTCAATTGAATATCTTTCTATAAGGAAAATAACATGGCTAATAAAACGGAATATGTCGGTACACTATTTGATAATGCTGAATCAAATCCTAGCAAAATCACTTTAGCATTTACTATGGGAGGCGTAGCCCTTGATCAAGGTCATTCAGCCTCAGTAATTTTGATGGTCGATGCGGTGCATTTAGGCGTTCCCAATGCTTTGGACAAGGTCGATATTGGCGCACCATTCAAACCAGCTAAAGAGTTGCTAGAAGCTTTTGTCGAAAAAGGCGGTAATGTCCTAGTCTGCGGCGCGTGTATGGAGCATAACGGAGTGGAAGACTCCGCTATCGATAAGCGCTTCACCAAAATCAGTGGTGGCGATGTGGTTGAACTGCTGATGGCTGCGAAGGGTTCTTTGCAGTTGAATTAACCATCAACTCACTTAACTACAAAACCGTAGTCAAAAAAAGAAACATCAGACTAGCTGATGTTTCTTTTTTAATTTAAATAACCCTATTTTATCTAAACTACTCCGCCTTAATCCCTTCCCGAAACGCCTTATAATCATTCGCCGTCTGCTTCACCGCCTCTATCATCGGTACATGACCAATGTTTGGCATCATAATAACCTGTGATTGTGGGATGATTTCCTTTATCAACTCAGTCGTTTCAGGCTTGATCACTTGATCCTTATCACCCCAAACCACTAGCGTTGGAATGTTGTACTCAGCAATGACCTTAGCGCGTTCTTCAACATTATCGGTGACGATCTGCTCAAGGATTTTGGCATCTAATTCTTTATTAGCGAGTCTCTCTTGAGCAAATACTGCTTTTACTGATTTGGGGATATAAGGGGGACTGTACATGACGAAGTCGTACATTTTATAAAAATCTTCTTTATCATTAATTAGCAGCGGATTATTCTCTAAAGTCGCGCCTTCTAGAGATTTAGGAATGCCTGCTGACCAAAATCCTGCACTATCGACTAGCCATAGACTTTTAACATCCTTAGGGTACTTAGCCGCATACGCCACACTGATAGCGCCGCCCATAGAATTGCCACCGATATGCACATTTGATGCTAATCCTTTAGCTTGCAGCAATTCATGTAAGCGCGTGGCTTGCGCGTCCGCACGATAATCAGCCGCCATTGGCTTGCTTGAATTACCGAAACCAAGTAAATCAGGAATGATCAGATGATAGCCCTCTAACTTATCAGCGATACGCGTAAAGTTATCTTTATTACCACCAAAGCCATGAATCAACAATAGCGGCTCGCCTGCTAAATTATTATTTTCGGCATAAACCAATTTATCGCCAGAAGCTAAAGTCAGTGCTTTGACTGATAAATCAGACTTATTGCGCTCGTATTGAATGAGTTTTTGAGTAGTATTGACCGCAAGAGTATTGGGCGCGGTGGTACAGCCCACCATTGAAAGACTGAATAGCGCGGCAAGGCCTAAGCGTTTTAATAGCATCGAGACATCCTGATTATAGTTGTTAGATAAAAAAAGTTAAGGGCTTAAAAAGCTTAATCCTAGCACACGATCATTTCAAGCTTTAACCATGACCATAGCGATTTGAGCGAATGCTCAGATAAACACTGATGTAGAGGCTTTTTTATAAGGGTAATAACTAAGTCACTACTATAAGTAATATCATTACTTCATTTGATTACCGTTCTCATCAAGATGGCATGAGCATTGTCATTTATAATAAGGGCTTTTTATTTCATTAGTTCTTATTACTATCATCCTAAGTTCACTATCTACCATTAATCGCAGCCAACTTAGGTGGCATAAAAGGAAAGACATTGAGCGACACTAATACTCCCACCAGTAAATCGCGTGACCTCACCGAAGGGTCAATTGCCAAAACGATGCTGCTGTTTGCCTTGCCAACCCTTGGCTCATCGGCACTACAGTCATTGAACGGTTCGATCAATGCCGTCTGGGTTGGCCGGTTTTTAGGTGAAGAAGCGCTTGCGGCGACAGCGAACGGCAACATTCTGATGTTTATTATGATTTCGTTCGTGTTTGGTTTCGGTATGGCATCTACTATTTTGATTGGTCAGGCCATGGGTCGGCGCAACAACACTATGGTTAAAAAAACCATGGGTACGGCGTTGGGTAGTATTATTCCGATAAGTGTATTGGTGGCGGCTGGCGGGTGGCTATTTGCGCCCACATTGCTTGATTTACTCGGTACACCGCCGAGTGCCTTTGATCTTGCTTTAACCTATCTGCGGATGATTTTTATTGCAATGCCTGTCACTCTAACCTTTACGCTGATAATGATGGCACTGCGCGGTACAGGCGATTCTACAACACCTCTTTGGTTCATAGCTATGTCGGTCGCTATAGATTTGGTTTTGACACCGACGCTTATTTTGGGTCTAGGGCCCTTTCCCGAATGGGGTATATTTGGCTCAGCCTTCGCAACCGCTGTCGCAAATACGCTAGCGCTAATTGGCATACTTACCACTATGTATCTGCGTGGCTCTGTGCTAGCACTGCGTCTACCTGAGCTACGGTTTTTGCGTGCAGACCGAGAGATCCTAAAGTCGATGTTCTCCAAAGGTTTGCCAATGGGTATTCAGATGATCGTTATCTCATCAGCGGCGCTAACGATGCTGTCATTGATTAACCGTGAGGGAGTGCAAACGACAGCTGCTTATAGCGCGACCCAGCAGCTTTGGACCTATGTGCAGATGCCAGCGATGGCGCTAAGTGCGGCGGCTAGTGCGATGGTTGCACAAAATATCGGTGCTAATCAATGGAATCGGATTGCAGGAATCACCCGTTGGGGGCTTATTTTTAACGTAATTTTGACAGGAGCTATGATTGGAGTGCTGACCATCTTCGATGAAAGTATTTTGGCTCTTTTTCTGGGTAGTGAAAGCGAAGCGGTGCCAATTGGGCGGCATATTCAACTAATGGCGACATGGGGCTTTCTATTTTTTGGGATAGCACAGGTTTTGTTTGGCACCATGCGGGCAAATGGCTATGTAATTTGGCCGCTGATCGTGATGATCATTTCGATGTACCCTGTGCGGCTTGGCTTTGCTTTTGGGCTTTATCCATTACTTGGAGAAGATGCGCTTTGGCTATCGTTCCCAGCAGGCATGGTGGCGACTGCTCTGATGGGGGCAGGACTGTACCTACATGGTGGATGGCGTAAGGGCAAGCTCTTACCCGCAGAGGAGGCTTCACAAAGGTCTGAGGAGTTTCGCGCGCACACAGGCACTAGTGCATCGTTTCGTGATGTTATACCGACGACTGTATGGAAGCTATTACCTTTGCGCCGTATCACAAGGTTGCATAGACGACTTCAGAGACGCCGTATGATAAAGGAGGATAAACGATAATAGCGTGGTTCATATAGAAGTTCAACGGGAAGGCTTTTGCCAATCATGGTTAAACTTTGATGATAAAGCTATTACGAACGCAGTGATTGATAATAACCAATTTACCCCGACAGACATAGGCTATATGATAGCAACGCTAACCCATAGCGCTTTTTATCATTTAATTACTATACCCCAAGAGAGTATATAAGTAGAAAATTATGGCAAACTTCCCTACCCTCAGAATTCGCACTAGACGCAAATATTATCGACTGATTTTTACCGGTTTAATGGCGCTAATGATGTCGCTTATTATTTCAGCGGCATTGATATTGGTCAAGACAGGCTACAGCGATCATTTCTTCGCTGACTTACTGGGTTCTTGGGGACTGGC
>CBETCF010000062.1:0-11069 GCA_965534785.1 uncultured Psychrobacter sp. | reverse complement strand
CTTAACTTCCAAAGCGCACAAGGCAATACCGCCACTGCTGGTCAGATTGCCAAGCAATTTGTCGCTGATGAAGCCGATGTTATCGTGGCTATTGGCACGCCATCTGCACAGTCTGTCGCCGCTGCCACTAGCAGTATTCCACTAGTGTTCTCAGCCGTGACTGATCCGGTAGAAGCCAAGCTAGTCCCTAAGCTTGATGGTTCTGGTACTAACGTTACTGGTGGCTCTGATGCGCTTCCTTATGAGCCGCAAATTGAGCTGATGCGTCAAATTATTCCAAGCCTAAAAAATGTCGGTTATGTCTATAGCCCAGGTGAAGTCAACTCGACCATTACCCTAAAAAATCTAAAAGAAAAGTTAACGCCAATGGGCATCAATGTCCTAGAGGCACCAGCAGCACGCAGCAACGATATCGCTATGGCAGCACGTAGCCTAGAAGGTAAGGTCGATATGATCTACACCTCAACCGACAATAACGTAGTTTCTGCCTATGAAGCGCTCTATCAAGTAGCGAAAGAAAGTAAAATCCCATTAATCGCGTCTGATACTAGTTCTGTTGAGCGCGGCGCTATCGCTGCTTTAGGGGTCGATTACTATAGCTTAGGTCGCGAAACGGGTAAAATCGTGGTGCGCATCTTAAATGGTGAAAAAGCGGGTGATATTCCTGTTTATACGCCGAAAAACCTAAATCTTTACGTCAGTCCTAAGAATGCTAAAGATCAAGGAATCACTTTGCCACAAGCGGTTATCGATAAAGCAAAAGAAGTGGTAGAATAATTTTGCTAATTTATTACTAACTACTCAGTATCTAGCCGCATTTTTGCTTGATTTGACGTTATAATACGCTCGAAAAGTTAATAAATAGCCCAGCTATCTTTTTATAGACTGGGCTTATTTTTTCAGCTTAACGAAAGCTATCTCTTAATATGTAGCTGATTTTCTGTATTTAGATTTATATCGAATTTTGCCAGAGTCATTTATGATAATGCTTTGTTATAAGATATTTTGGTTTACCCTAACTGCAGATTGCCTGATCTGTTAAATTCACCGCTAGCCGCTATGTCAATTGTACTGTAGCGCTTGGTTATGACTTATTGATTTGCTTATGTCCTTAATTGCTTTTTTTGGTGCGCTTGAGAGTGGTCTAATCTACGGTTTGGTAGCGCTTGGCGTACTGATCTCATTTCGTACCTTAGACTTTCCAGATCTAACCGCTGACGGTAGCTTTCCGTTAGGAGGCGCAGTCGCTGGTATTTCCATCGTCGCCGGTATCAATCCTTGGCTGGCCTGTGCTTTTGGTATGCTAGCTGGCTCAGTAGCCGGTATTGTCACCGCTTGGCTACACGTCAAGCTCGGTATTTTACAACTGCTAGCCAGTATTTTGGTCATGGTAGCTCTGTATTCAGTCAACCTACGTATTATGGGCGCGCCTAACCTGCCACTATTGGGTGAAACCACGGTCTTTAGCACGCTTGTCACCGATGAAAATGGCTTTTGGATGCGCTGTTTAATCATTGGTGGCGTGGTAATATTAGCCAAGCTATTTTTAGATTGGTTCTATAGTACCGAATCTGGTCTATCGATGCGTGCTACTGGTTCTAACCTACGTATGGCGCAAGCGCAAGGCATCAATACCTCATGGATGACCATCATCGGTATGGCTATCTCCAACGGTTTAATTGCTTTAGCTGGTGCGTTATTTGTACAGACGCAAGGTGGCGCGGATATCTCTATCGGTATCGGTACCATTGTCATCGGTTTGGCCGCGGTCATCATCGGTGAGACCATCATTCCAGCTAAGCGTATTTGGCTGATTACCTTAGCGGTCATCATCGGTGCGGTGCTCTATAAGCTATTTATTCAAGTGGCGCTATCAAGTGATACCCTTAGAAGTATCGGCTTTGGCCCGCAAGATCTGAATTTGATTACTGCGCTATTAGTGGTACTTGCCTTAGTATTACCAAAAGCTAAAAATAAATTCTTGAGTCGTAAGCTAAAAGTTTAGCATCTAGCAGACAACCGTTTAAAAGCATAAGGAATAATGATTATGATGCAAGCTAAAGATTTACGCTTAACTTTTAATCCAGGCACCCCTATTGAGAACCCTGCCCTACGCGGTATTGACTTAAACATCGCTGATGGCGAGTTCGTTACGGTTATTGGTACTAATGGTGCCGGCAAATCGACCTTTTTAAATGCCGTCAGCGGTACCACTCGCGTAGATAGTGGCTCGATACTATTGAATGGTATTGATGTGACTAAAAAAAGCGCTCATCAACGTGCGCATTGGGTCGCTCGTGTGTTTCAAGATCCTATGGCTGGAACTTGTGAAGCGTTGACTATTGAAGAGAATTTAGCGCTGGCCTATAAGCGCGGTAGCAAACGTGGTCTAAAATTTGCGCTTAATAATGATAATCGCGAGCTATTTAAAGAAAGACTATCCGTGTTAAAGCTTGGACTTGAAAACCGTTTAAGTGACCGGATGGGATTGTTGTCAGGTGGGCAACGTCAAGCCGTTAGCTTATTGATGGCCTCACTACAACCCTCCAAAATCCTATTACTCGATGAGCATACCGCTGCCCTTGATCCTAAGACGGCCGCTTTCGTCTTAGATCTGACGGATAAAATCGTCACCGATAATAATCTAACCACGATGATGGTTACCCACTCTATGCAACAAGCCTTAGCTCACGGCACGCGCACAGTCATGCTGCACCAAGGACAAGTGGTATTAGATGTCGCCGGAGAAAAGCGTCTTGGTATGACAGTGCATGATTTACTAGATATGTTCGAGCAGACTCGCGGTGAAAAGATTGTCGATGATAGCTTGATTTTGAGCTAGTTTTTTAAGGTAATTAATTCTTTTAGTCTTATCAATTCGAAAATGCCTGCTTTGTAGCAGGCATTTTTTATCTAAATTATTAATGATTGAAGTAGTAACGGCTTATTCTCATTCATCCAGTAGCACCAACTTTTGAATTAATTCACTGACATGCTGTGCCTGCATCTTTTTCATTACTTGCGAGCGATGGACTTCTACCGTCCGCACTGAGACCTCTAGATGATCGGCGATAATCTTATTCAAATTGCCTTGCATCAGCTCGCTAGCGACCTCTTTCTCTTTATCAGTCAGCTGCTCATATAACTTACTAATCTCATAGACTTTGGCGCGTTTGCTAGTCAATTGCTTAGCTAAGATAATAGCTTGTTGCAAACGCTGACTACTAATGGGCTTTTCTAGATAATCTACCGCTCCTTTTTTTAGCATGTTGACCGCATCGCTAATCTCACCATTGCCAGTCAAAGCAATCAGCGCTATAGGGCTTTGCTGTTCATTTAAATGAGATTGCAGCGCTTGCCCTGTCATCTCAGGTAGGTTCAAATCACTGATAACTACCGCCGGACAATAGATATCCACTGCTGCCAAAAAATCCATAGCACTAGGCCAAGTTTGGCTAGCTAATCCTAAACTACTGAGCAAAAACTCACAGGAGCTACGAACGCTCTCTTCATCATCAATGATATGAATAAGCAATGGCTCAGTATTTATCTCTGCAGAAGTCATAGGCTACCTTGCTCTTTAGTCATACGGTTATCAAATAACTCATTGTTCAATGCGGGTTTATTTTTTTATGTTGAACTGATTATATTTATTCATTAGTCGCAGTTTTATTATAACTACTTTTTACTTCATTTATCATCAGCCAAATGCAAGGGCAGATAGAGAGTGACCTTTGCTCCTATCTTGTCTTTGAGAGCATAGGTGCTTTGAGTTTGGATAAGCTGATTTTTACTGTCCAGTGAGCGCTTAAGCCTTAATTGATGGCTAGTAGGCAATTTCTTCATGACGGCAAGCTCTTGTAGCACTTTGATATTACTTAGTTGCATCATGCCATCTAATGATTTGCACAAGCGCTGACATATCATTAGCCCTAGTCCTAAGCCCTCAAGCTTAGTGGATGCCGCACTGTATTGAGGGCTATTAGCTAAGGCGGTTCGATTAGCTGTCAGACGCGTCTCATCAAAACCTCCTGCATCATCAGCAATGCTCACCGCTAGCCAGTCTTTGCCTTGATAACGCTGCTTAGTACAGCGTAATATAATATGCTGCGCCCCTTGCTGCTGCGCGTTGATCATGGCATTAATAAGCAGCTGATCGAGGAGCAAATTAGGCAGTTGTAGCTTTTGATAATCAGAAGCTATCCAAAAGCTAATATCTTCAGCACGTTCACCCATAAAGTGAATACATTGCCTATAGGTAGCAGCAATATCGACACTGACTTCATCCGCTGCCGGACGCCCAGCCCAGCGCCTAATATTGCTAATAACGGCGGCTACCCGCTGAGTCTCAGTCACAATCTGTTGCAGAGCTTTTTCAGTAGCCTGCTTTTCTAGTAGTTGTTTATTATTACTCTCTTTATGCTTCTGATCGCTATCTAGCCCTGAATTTTCACTGCGAATGAGTAGACCTTGCGCGTAATTCTGAATAGTAGCTAGGGGCTGATTGATCTCATGGGCAATCGCCCCACTCATCTCACCGACTACCGCAAAACGCTCAGAATGCCTTAATTGCTGATCATAATCGCGAATAAGGCGGTTTTGAGTCAATAACTGCTGTCGACGGCGCCATGCCAGCCAGCTCATCCAAGCATAATTGATAGTCGATACTAGGATGATAAGCACGATTATACTCATCCACCAGCGATGAGATTGTATCCACTCAATAACATAACTGCCTAAAGTTTTTTGGGCCGGATGCTCATTCATCTCATATAAGATACGCTCAGCATCAACACTAGACTCAGGGGATAACCAACTTAATGATTGATTAGGATTGTCATTAGCTTTGTCTGAAAATAATTGCTGATTGATCCGATTGATGAGAGCCGTTGGAGCTTGGTCAGTCGCCGCTAACGTCCAGTTAGGATATATTTTGGTTGAGGACTGACAGTTTGACGCAGTCGTTACCGGATGAATAAGCCGAAACTTAGTTTGATCAATTTTACCTTGGCTTGCCATCTCCTCCATCAGGCATAAAGGAGCTATGGCTGCATCTACCGCACCACTGGCTAGCGTACTCAAAGTGAGCTCAATAGGATAACCGACAAACTGCGTTTGATAATCGCTAGGGGTCAGCGAGTTTTGTTTTAACAAATGCGCGATTAGCAAATAACCGCCAAAAGCATCAGGGGCAACGGCTACTATTTTTCGCCGTTCTAAATCACGTAGCTGATGAATGTCACTCTCTTTACTGACCCACAGCGCACTAGCAATCTGTTCCATCGCACTTGGCTGACTAACCGCATTATTGGTCTTTTCTTGCTCTAACAGTGCTAGGTCATTTTTGAGCTGTTTATATAACTTGTATTGCGCGGCGGTTTGAAAGTCCGACTGATTGATATCAGAGATTTGGAACTCGCTAGGTTTAGCAGCGGTGACGTTACTCTGCAAAGTGGCTAGCCAACGCCAACCAACGGTATCCATTTTTATCACTTGTATCTGCGGCCCTAACACTAATGCAAATTGTTTGGCCTCTATCTGTTGTTGCCAATTCTCTAGAGCCAATGGCACTAATACGACAGTGTCATCTTGCAAAGTATTGTTTAAGCGATCTAACCAAGGTTGCCAACGCTGCTGGGCGGCCACTTCGCCCTGCGGTGCAAGGACACCTAAGTAATAGGTCTGAGCTTGAGCATTTTGTGCCGTCAATATTATCAGTAAAGCAACAGCGCAAGCCAAAACTAACTTTCTTCGTACCGCTTTTATCAGTACAGCTATTAAGTCATCAATGAGGGAGATGGCACTTATCAAGGTCTGCACTCTTTCATATAGCAAATGAATACCACTAGTTGTCATCTTAAAATAATAAATGAAGTATAGCTTATCGAGCAACTTAAATTATAACCTTATAAATGATGTGGTTTTCCACAATATCACAAGGTTACGGCTTCCCCTATACTTAATAGTAAGCTTGTAACTTTTTAAAGCAGCAAGCCACTATTTATAAAAAAACATTAAGCGGATTATCAGTTTTATTCTAGAACATCCGTAACCAATTTAGTAACCCTATTATTATGGAGGATAAGCTTATGAGAAGTGGGCTTATGAGAAAATGGCCAGTGATTATCCTTATCGCGGCTATCATTGGACTGGCATTGGCCTTTGTTATCGGTCAATTATTACCAAGTCTGCGTACTAGCGATAGCAATCTCGAGGTCAATATCACCGATCCTGCCTTAATAAAAAAGGGCGAATATGTCGCGCGTACTGGTGATTGTGTAGCCTGTCATACTACCCTTGATGGCGAAACTTATGCCGGTGGTTTGCCAATGCTGACACCGCTTGGCGCTATCTATTCTACTAATATTACCCCTGATAAAGAAACCGGTATTGGTAACTATAGCTTTACTGATTTCAAAAACGCGGTAAAACATGGCGTGGCTCCAGGAAATAAAGCTTTGTACCCAGCTATGCCTTATCCTTCTTATCAAATTATGCCAGATGACGACATGGCAGCGATGTATGCCTATTTTATGTCTGACGTCAAAGCCGTCAAGCAAGCCAATATAAAAAGTGAGCTACCGCCAATAGCCAATTGGCGTTGGCCGCTAGCCTATTGGCAAGTCATGTTTGACCGTAAGCGTGATTTTGTACCAGAAACAGATGATGCGGTTCTAGCCCGTGGTCAGTATCTTGTTGAAGGTCCCGGTCACTGCGGCTCTTGTCATACTGAGCGCGGTATTGGTTATCAAGAGATTGCATTAACCAATGCGGACTCTGAAGAGTATCTCAGCGGTGCAGTTATCGATGGTTGGCGTGCTAAGAGTATTCGTGGTGAGCATCGTGGCCTTGGCACTTGGAATGTCGCTGAGCTAAACGACTTCTTTAAAACTGGCCGTACAGACACAACCGCGGCATTTGGCGCGATGGCTGAAGTGATTGAGCATAGTACTCAATATATGACGGATAGCGACTTAAACGCTATGTCATCGTATCTTAAAACCTTAACACCAGCACCGAACAAAGAAGTGACGCTACCTAAAAAGGAAGACGTGACCACCCAGAAGTTATTGGACGGTAATTATGACTCACGCGGCGCTCTACTATATGTTGAGTACTGTACCGTTTGTCACCGTGCTGATGGTAAAGGTGTTCCACGTATTTTTCCAGCCCTTGATGGCAATAGCGCCGTATTCTCTAGAAATGCTGACTCGGTACTACAAATCACCTTAGGTGGTGGTCGTATGCCTGACACTCCTCATGATCGTATGGCTTTTACTATGCCTGAGTTCACTAACCTAGCGGATGCTGATATCGCAGAAGTCGTCAACTATGTCCGTAATAGCTGGACCAACCAAGCGCCAGAAATCACTGTCACTGATGTCGTCAAGATGCGTGCCTTCCTTGCCAAAAAACCAAAAACGGGTACTGATATTGCACCAGATCTTAGTCTCGATGCGACAGCAAAAGGAGCAAAATAATGAATAACTCATCGAATAAATTATCCAATATTGCTGACGTTGCCCCTCGCAGATTCTCTATGGCAGTGCTTACTGCCGCTGTACTCGCTGTAGGTATCAGCGGTTGTACGCAACCCGAACCTACCGAGCGCAACCCCGTTGAGTACAAGCTGGTAACCACTGACGATGCCAACGAAGATATCGGCTCTTATGTACTGCCACAAGATACTTCCATCGCCGATGAACCTAATGCTGAACGTATAATGTACGGCAAACGCTTATTGAACGAAACCAAACGCCTACTACCAGACAATGTGGGCGCCGAGATGAACTGCAATAGCTGTCATATCGCGCAAGGTAAAATCCCACTTGGTGACCCATACATCAATAGTCATAACTTCTATCCGCGGGTCATGCCGCGTTCAGAGTCTATGGTTAATTTAACTCAACGGATTAATGGCTGCTTCCAGCGCTCTATGAATGGTAAGCCCTTAAAACCAGAATCAGAAGAAATGCTATCCATGTTAGCGTATATGGAATGGTTGTCACAAAAGACACCTAAAGCGCAAAAAGTTGACATTAATAACGCTGGTAAAGTTGACGAGTCATTAGTCGGCGACCCTGTACACGGTGAGAAGATTTACGAAGCTCAATGTGCTACCTGTCACGGTGACAACGGTGAAGGTATCAAAGACAGTCGCGGTGATATCGTCTTCCCGCCATTATGGGGTGATGAATCCTTTAATATCGGTGCCGGTATGGCACGAACATATAAGGCTGCCGCATTTGTTAAATACAATATGCCAATGGGTATCCAAACTAAAGGTCTGTGGGGTCATGGTAACGTCTTGAGCGATCAAGATGCTATCGATGTGGCAGAGTTCTTTACTCATAAACCACGTCCTGACTTTGCCAAAAAGGGTGGTGACTGGCCATCAGGTAAAAAGCCTAAAGATGCCCGTTACTAAGTAACAAGTTTCTAGTTAGAGAGCATAATTTATTCTAACGTTTTAATAAATAAAACCTCAAGCGCTTGATGCCCTTGAGGTTTTTTATGCTTTAAAAACACTAACTTAAATTATTACTAACTTATAAACTAATAGCTTATAGACTATCAAGTAATTGGATAGGAAAAGTTACTACATCGAACGCCAAGGCAAATGGCAATAATACCAACTTTCCAGCAGCAGTGGTGCCACTATTAGTGGTTTGCGTTTGCTGACTTTGTCCATAGAAAGTTACGGTGTAAGGCTTACTGAGCGGACGGTACTTAGACTGGATCATGCTTAGATTGCTGACTTGCGGGTAGATAGCGCCTTTTACTGGTACCGTAAAGCAAAAGCGCTGCGCATTGATGCGTATATCGCTCGCTGAGCTACATTCTTTACCACCGTTCTGCAAAAAGAACTGATAGTCGCTACGATCAAACTCATCTTTTAATTTGGCATAAGATAGCTTCATTTGCCCCTGAAAGTAACCGTCATTATTGGGCACTTCAAAAGCCATATCGTTTTCGACTTGGATATTCTTGGCGGTCAAATTAGTCAGTAGATTGACCATTTCGGTACCACCTTGATTGAGCACATAACTGTTCTTTTCACCAACGATGACCATACTAGCCGTAGGCATTTTTGGTAATACAGTAGCCGGACGACCGAAAGCAATGATCTGATCTTGTGACAGAATGCTTTTGGCTGAGCTACTAGTAGTGGTGACTCGGTTATCGTCTAGCAATGAGCTAGTCGCACAACCTGAGCTGACTAACAGTGCGGCTAACGAGCCAGTGATTAAGGCTGCTTTTATTGCCGAATTACCCATTGAGACGCTAATCTTTTTACTCATATCTAGGCTTCCTTGTCTGCTATTATTGAGATAAAACTAAAATAAACTATCTTACTATCGTCGCTAATTAGCTTAAAAACACGATAAGATTTAAGCTTGATTATGAGGCTATTTGCTATTATTTGCTATCTCTCATTTAAAGCGTATTTTTGATTTAGAAACAATGATAAAAAAGTTTAGCTACCCTAGCTAATAATTAATGAATCCTAATACTTAGCTTCCCAAACAATATCTCTATATCGGCTTGGATTGGTATCGCCTTCAGTATTAAAGATTAAGACAGTCGAGTCTTGATTTAATCCTAGCTCATCACGAAGCTTTTCATTGGATGCATCGTTACAGAGTTTATAGAGTAAGCCAAGAGTAATAGCGCCTGACTCACCACTGGTAATAGCAGTATCGCCTGACAGTGGATTACCTAACACACGCATGCCAATCGCCGAGACGCTGTCGTCAACAGAGGCACAATAGTTGCTGTTATCTTTTAATACCGGCCAAGTGACTGGATTTGGCTCACCACAAGCTAAACCTGCCATAATAGTATCAAGCTGACCACTGACATTGACCATATTCCCTTCAGCGCTATTTGCTGAGCGATAGATACAATCAGCAGCGTCAGGTTCAGCAATAATAGTTTGAAAACTGTCCGCACCAAGCTTATCTACTAAATAACCTAAAACGCCACCTGCCATCGAACCGACACCCGCTTGTAGCATGACATGAGTAATTTGTTCTATATCCATAGCTTCAGCTTGTTTAATCGCTTCAGCAGGCATAGTCATATAGCCTTGCGAGATCCAAGTCGGTATTTTCTCATAACCTTCCCAAGCGGTATCTTGTACTAAGATCCAGTTATTTTCTTCTGCGGTCTTGCTAGCCAAGCGCACCGTATCATCGTAATTAACGTCCGTTACGATGCATTCTGCACCGAGTTTACGAATACGCTCAACACTAGCTACTGGTGATCCCATTGGCATATAAACCACAGCCTTTTGCCCCATCTTTTGTGCTGCCCAAGCCACACCTGTGCCATGATTACCAGCAGTAGCGGTAGTAAATACTAGAGGCTCAGCCAACTTAGTAGAGACAGTCTTTAGATCAATCTGCGCTATATCAACATCAAGATGTTCAGCTAACAATTGTCCTAGAGCATAAGAGCCACCAAGCGCCTTATAGGCTTTAAGTCCAAAACGATGCGACTCATCCTTAACTAGAATTGATTTTAAGCCTAACCTTTTAGCCAATGAAGGCAATGAGACCAATGGGGTTGGCTGATAGTCTTCGATTTGATGGTGAAAGTCGCGTATTTGACTAATAAAATCAACATTGAAAATTTCTGATTTTTTACCCGTATAAAATTTATTTTTGGTTATTTTGAGCATAGTATTCTCTTTATATATATTTATAGTTAATCCAAGTTAATATTCTAGTATATTCAACTAGATAAATAATTTTTATCAATGTAACTTTAACTATTGAAGATAGCTTAATGATAACAAAGGCATAGCTATGATAAATCACTATATTCTTAAAGCAGATTTAAATGATCATTTTTATAATTTCGAGATTGATTATGAATCGACAGAACTAGACCGATATTTTGGAGGAACAACTTTTTTTAGCCCTGATTTTTCATCTAAAGGATGGAAAACGGCTGAACTCCATGAGTTTGAGGAGTATGAACAGTACTTACCCGTAAAAGACGGCAAGGTTATAAGACCTTCATTATGGCCAAATATTACTCACGTATGGGGAGCTCCTACATTT
>CBETCF010000061.1:0-11111 GCA_965534785.1 uncultured Psychrobacter sp. | reverse complement strand
TAAAAGAAGCCAATATAAATTATAGTGCACAAGCCGCTATCTATTTGACCGTGCCAGATGCTAACAGTATAGGCGTCTGCATGCTCGGTGGTCAGTCGGTAGAAGAGTTACTGGCTACTGATTTTGACGTGGTAGTGGTGGTTGAAAATCAATTAACCGACGCTATTGCTGCTAGCAAACTAACGCAATTATTAACCGATAAAACCGTTATTGCGCTTGATCATCAGCTGTTAGATTGGCATCAAGGTGCCGATATTGTGCTACCAGCCGCGAGCTTCGCTGAAGCCGATGGTACGCTAGTATCGGCGGAAGGCCGTGCACAGCGCTTTTTCCAAGTTTACGACAATAATTATTATCACCCGATGAGCAGTATCAAAGAAGGCTGGCGCTGGTTACATGCCGTGCATAATAGCTTATTGGGTAAGCCAGTTGATTGGACACAGCTTGATGATGTGATCAACGCTTTAATAGCGACTCATCCGACTCTCGCTGCTATCAAAGGCGCGGCACCTGATGCTGATTACCGTATTACCGGACTAAAAATTGCCCGTCAACCACGTCGCTATTCTGGTCGTACCGCTATGCGTGCGCCAATATCGGTACATGAGCCGATGCAACCCAAAGATTTGGATACTGGTCTAACTTTCTCAATGGAAGGCTATAGCGGCAAACAATCTACAGGTTCGATGATTCCTTTTGCGAATGCAGCAGGTTGGAACTCGCCACAAGCGTGGAATAAATACCAAGATAAAGTCGGCGGTAGCTTGAAAGGCGGTGATCCTGGCATAAGGCTATTCGATCAAGGTGAGCGTTTGGCCAAGCGTCAGTATATAGCGCCAGAAGCCACATCAGCTAACCAAACGGATATGCAGCAAGGCCAAGCTAAACTAGTGCCAATCTATAATATTTTTGCCAGCTCAATTATGGCTTCACGCAGCCCAGTAGTTGCTGAGCAATTGCCTATCGCTAGTTGGCGTATTGGTAGAGAAAATGCCCAAGAATGGGGTATTACTAACGGTGATTATTTGGCTATCGAAATCGATCAGCAACAAACGACGCTGCCAGTGCAATTGGTTGATTATCTAGCAGAAGGCTGTATCGGTTATCCGGTAGGCCAAGTCGATATCGTTCATCCTTCAATGCCAGCTTCAGTAACTAAGGTGGCAGCGCCAGTGGCTAGTATCAAGGTTAGTGATGAGATGAGTGAGGATGCAGCGCTAATGGCTCAGGCTGATTCTGATGCTATTAATATAGCTAACCATAACGCTGATAGCAGCACACAGGAGGTATAATATGCAAGTGACTCGTATCATTCCTGATGTGCCGAGCTTTTTGGCGAGTAGCTTAACCGTTGAGACTTGGACTATTTTGTTCATGGTCGTGCAAGCGTTAGTTATTTTTTTGGTGGTAGTGATTACCGCGGCGGTAATGATTGTCTATGAGCGCCGGATGTTGGCCTTATGGCAGGATCGTTATGGTCCAAACCGAGTAGGGCCTTTTGGCTCACTACAGCTAGTCGCGGATATGCTCAAAATTTTCTTTAAAGAAGATTGGACGCCTAATTTTACCGATAAGTTTATTTTCGTTTTAGCACCAGCGGTGGCAATGTTTACCGCCTTGGCCTCTTTTGCCATTATCCCGATATCACCTACGCTCGGCGTCGCTGATTGGGACATAGGTATACTGTTTTTCTTTGCGATGGCAGGTTTGGCTGTTTACGCGGTGATGTTTGGTGGTTGGGCTTCAGCGAATAAGTTCTCCTTACTTGGTGGTCTACGCTCTGCAGCGCAAACCATTAGTTATGAGGTGTTTTTAGGACTGTCTTTAATGGGCGTAGTCGCCTTAACGGGTTCTTTTAACCTCCGCGCCATCGTCGAAGCACAAGTGGATGGCTGGTATATTATCCCGCAGTTTTTTGGCTTCTTGACCTTTGTAGTAGCAGGGGTAGCGGTTACCCATAGACATCCTTTTGATCAGCCTGAAGCGGAACAAGAGCTTGCCGAAGGTTATCATGTCGAATACTCTGGTATGAAGTTCGGTATGTTCTTCATTGGCGAATACGTCAACGTAGTGTTGATTTCAGCCTTGATGACCTGTTTGTTCTTCGGTGGTTGGTTGCCGCCTTTTAATATAGATATTCCGTTTGTTCCACCTGCTTTTTGGTTCATTATTAAGACGCTATTCTTTATGACTATGTTCATTTTGGCACGCGGTTCGCTCATGCGTCCTCGCTACGATCAGGTGATGAATTTTGGCTGGAAAATCTGTCTACCAGTAACTTTGATCAATCTATTGGTTACCGCTTTGGTCATTTTGATTTTTTACCCAACGCTGTAGTGTTACTGCTATCTAATAGGTGATTCAGAGAAATGCTGATAAGGATAATAATCCCATGTTAAACGCCATAAAAAAGACGGTCATTGGTCTCTTTACCATTGTCCGTAGTATGTGGATGGTTAATAGCCATGCCATACGGCCACGCGATACCATCCTTTATCCAGAAGTGCCTGTGCCTGTACCACCCAGATTTCGGGGGCGTATCGTCTTGACTCGTGATCCTGATGGCGATGAGCGCTGCGTGGCTTGCAACTTATGTGCGGTCGCCTGTCCGGTGGGTTGTATCTCACTACAAAAAGCTGAGCGCGATGACGGGCGCTGGTATCCAGAGTTTTTCCGTATTAACTTCTCACGCTGTATCTTTTGTGGCATGTGTGAAGAGGCCTGTCCGACTACGGCGATTCAAATGACCCCTGACTTTGAGATGGGCGAGTATGTGCGTCAAGATTTGGTTTATGAAAAAGAGCATTTACTGATCTCAGGGCCAGGCAAATATCCTGATTATAACTATTACCGAGTGACTGGCATGGCAGTAGCTGATAAACCAAAAGGCTCAGCGCAAAATGAAGCTGCGCCTATAGATCTAAGGAGTTTACTACCATGATGGAGTTTATGAATCATCCTGATTTGGTAGGGTTTTATACCCTGGCAGCGGTAGCTATATTTGCTAGCCTGCGAGTGGTCACTCACGCCAATCCGGTACACGCTATCTTGGCGATGATTGTGACGCTACTAGCTATCTCAGGAATCTTCTTTGTATTGGGTGCGCCTTTCGCCGGAGCGCTAGAGATTGTGGTATACGCTGGTGCCATTATGGTGCTATTCGTCTTTGTCATCATGATGCTCAATTTAGGCATGGCCGATGAGTCGCGTGAACAAAGTTGGCTGAGTGCTGGCACTTGGGCAGTACCGACCGGCTTAACGCTTATCATTGCGGTAGTACTCTACGGCATGATAGGTCTAAATCATGATGAAGCCGCCGTTATTGGCGGAGTTAATATTCCAGCTAAAGCGGTAGGTACAGTGCTATTTAGCAAATATGTTATGTTGGTTGAAGTTGCTGCGTTGTTACTGCTTGCCGCTTTGGTTGCCGCTTATCACTTGGGTAAAGAATCGATCGATGATGAGATTGTTGATAATGACAGTCTAGCAATGCCGCCAAATAGGGGTAATATTGAAAACAGCGCAGATGAGAGATCCGCAAATGCTACTAATGGGGACGAAAAGGCTGAGCCTTATGTTTATGAAACCGTTGATCCTCATGATTATGTGGCAGCGCCGCGTAGCAAGCGTAAGGAGCTAGACTGATGGTACAAGCAGTGAGCGTGGCACAAGAAGTGTCAAGCATGCCCTTTGCGCATGAAGTAGCGGGGCTTGCAGAGCCGGCTATGGCAATGCAAAACACTTTAGGTCTGATACCGATGAGCCACGGATTAATATTGGCCGGTATTCTATTCACCATCGGTCTATGCGGCGTCATGGTACGACGCAATTTCTTATTTATGCTAATGGGGCTTGAGATCATGATGAATGCGGCGGCATTAGCATTTGTGGTGGCAGGCAGTCGCTGGGTGGATCCGGATGGACAAGTGATGTTTATCTTTATCTTGACCTTAGCTGCGGCTGAAGTCTCTATTGGTCTGGCCATACTATTACAGTTTTATCATAAGCGTGGGCATCTAGATGTCGATAGCGCCAATGAGATGAAAGGATGATGTCATGAGTTTATTACCATTAACCTTTATATTTCCGCTCATTGGCTTTTTGATTCTAGCCTTTATGCGTGACAAGTTATCTGAGCAAGCTGCCGGCTTTGTCGGAGTAGGTAGCATGTTGCTATCAGCACTCTGTACGCTAGTGGCTAGCTTTACCTTCTTAACTAGCTATCCTGCTGGCACAGTAGTGCAAATACCATTATGGACTTGGTTTCAAGTCGGCGATTTTGCTCCTGGTTTTAGCTTAAGCTTCGATGGCTTAGCGTTGACCATGACTGGCGTCATTACCGGTGTTGGCTTTTTGATTCACCTATTTGCCGCTTGGTATATGAAAGGTGATACAGGTTTCGCCCGCTTCTTTAGCTATATGAATTTGTTCGTTGCTAGCATGTTATTGCTAGTGCTCGCCGATAACTTATTACTGTTATATCTCGGTTGGGAAGGGGTAGGTATCTGCTCTTACTTGCTAATTGGTTATTACTACCAAGACCGTGCTAATGGCCGTGCGGCGATGAAAGCTTTTACCGTGACCCGTATCGGCGATGTGTTTTTGGCTTTTGGTTTATTCTTATTGTTCCGCGAATTTGGCACGCTTAATATCCAAGAGATTATCACTCGTGCGCCAGAAGTATTCGATATCAATAATCCAACCATGATCTTGACGACGATGATGTTAGTCGGTGGCGCGATGGGTAAATCAGCCCAGCTGCCGCTACATACTTGGTTGGCTGATGCGATGGCAGGTCCGACGCCCGTATCGGCACTCATTCATGCCGCAACTATGGTTACCGCTGGTGTCTATTTAATCGCCCGTATGCACCCACTATTTGAGCTGACCCCAGGGATTTTACTCTATTGGGTTGGCGGTGTTGGTGCTTTGACCTTAGTCGTTGCAGGTTTTTGTGCTTTGGCGCAAACCGATATCAAACGTATTCTGGCTTATTCAACGATGAGTCAAATCGGCTACATGTTCCTAGCGCTTGGCGTTGGTGCATGGCAAGGCGCTATCTTCCATTTGATGACCCACGCTTTCTTTAAAGCTTTGTTATTCTTATCGTCAGGCGCAGTCATCTTAGCGGTACATCATGAGCAAAACATCTTTAAGATGGGCGGCTTACGTAAAAAGATACCGTTGGTGTTTTGGTGTTATATCGTTGGTGGCGGTGCCTTAGCCGCTATCCCTTGGGTAACTGTAGGCTTTTATTCCAAAGAAGCTATTCTTTGGGAAGCTTATGCGACAGGGCATCAAGTCTTATTTTACATGGGTGTCTTCGGTGCCTTCTTAACTGCGCTTTATACCTTCCGGATGATTTGGATTATCTTCTTTGGCGAAGAAAAAACGCCTGCGCATAAGTTAAAGGGCGTCTCCTATTGGTTGCCATTAACCATATTATTAGTGTTGTCAACGGCGGTTGGCGCGTGGATTACACCGCCACTACAGGGAGTATTGCCAGAGAGCTTTGGTCACCTACTTGAGCTATCCGGTGATGCGCATGGCAAGCATACCGCTGAATATATAGCGATGGGCGCTATGCTGCTAGGCTTGATCATTGCCGCCTTATTGTACGTGGTAGATAAAGGTCGGATGTTGACTAAGTTTAAGCGCTCGACTATTGGTGGCGGCCTTTATTACTGGTGCTATCACGGCTTAGGCTTCGATGCGTTGTTCGATATAGTATTTGTAAAACCCTTTTTATTCATCGGCCGTTTGTTCAAAGCGGATCCTGTCGATAAGAGCTGGTTGCTATTGCCAAAGCTAGCCTCAGTCGGTAATAAGGTATTCTCTCGGGCACAGACAGGTTCCCTTCGAGGCTATGCCGCAAGCTTTGGCTTGGGCGTAGCGGTATTGCTGGTGCTGGTAATGATGACGGTGGTGTAAGATGATAGAGTTACAACAAACGTGGATGCTACCGGCATTAATTGCTATTCCGTTTATAGCGGGATTGCTGTGTTGGTTGGTTGAGCGCTTCAATAAGCGTTTACCGCGCTGGATTGCTTTAATCGGTATGATGCTGACTTTCGTTTTGTCTTTAGTGCTATGGCATTACGGTGATTTCAGTGGTATGAGTAAACAAGTCATCGCGCCGCAATCAGCGGTGCCTTGGGTCGCTGAATTCAGCGTGCCTTGGATACCAGCTATGGGCATTAGCTTTCATTTAGCGATGGACGGTATGTCGCTATTGATGGTAGCTTTGACTGGGTTTTTGGGTGTGGCAGCGGTAGCTTGTTCCTGGAATGAGATTCAGCGCCGAGTAGGCTTCTTTCACCTGAACTTGCTTTGGAGTTTAGGCGGCGTTATCGGTGTTTTCTTAGCCATTGATTTATTCTTATTCTTCTTCTTTTGGGAGATGATGTTAGTCCCAATCTACTTCTTGATCGCTATTTGGGGTCATGATGTGGTCGGTGGCAAGACTAAAGAGTACGCCGCGACTAAATTCTTTATTTATACCCAAGCCTCAGGGCTTATTATGCTTATCGGTATTTTATTACTGGTAATCTTCAATCGCGCGGCGACTGGCGTTGTTAGCTTCAACTATAACGATTTACTCGGCACCTCTCTTGGTGGCTGGGAATATCCGATTATGCTTTGCTTCTTTATTGGCTTTGCGGTCAAGTTGCCTATTATACCTTTTCATGGCTGGTTACCAGACGCGCATGCGCAGGCACCAACGGCGGGTTCAGTTGACTTAGCAGGGGTTTTGATTAAAACCGCTGCTTACGGTTTGATACGCTTTGTGTTACCACTATTTCCAGCAGCCTCACAAGACTTTGCGCCTATCGCCATGACCTTGGGTACTATCGGTATCTTCTATGGCGCGTGGCTAGCCTTTATGCAGACCGATATGAAGCGTTTACTCGCCTATACCAGTATCTCGCACATGGGCTTTATCGTCTTAGCTATCTATGCTGGCACTTTATTAAGCTTACAAGGGCTTATGGTACAGATGCTCGCACATGGCTTAAGCTCAGCGGCACTGTTTATCATGGCCGGTCAGTTATATGAGCGTTTGCATACTCGCGATATCACTTTGATGGGCGGTATGTGGGGTCAGTTCCGCTATTACGCACCAATGCTGATGTTCTTCTGTGCTGCGCTACTAGGTATCCCAGGCACCGGTAACTTCATTGGCGAATTTATGATTCTGTTCGGCACCTTTGCTCAGTATCCGGTATTTGTAGTACTGGCGACGTTTAGCTTAGTGTTAGCGGGTTTGTATTCGCTATTATTGGTGTATCGTACTTTATTTGGCGTTAATAACACCAAAGAAGTGGCTTTAGAACATACCAAGCATCATGGTCTACCTGAGCGTCCGTTAAAGGACTTAGGCAAACGTGAAATTACTTTACTGCTTACTTTAGCGGCAGGGCTAGTATGGCTTGGACTGTATCCACAGCCTATTTTGGATACCTCAAGTGAAGCTATGCAATGGATCAATAACGCCTATATTTATAGCGAAGTCACACAAGTAGATGCATCACAACTACTTGATGCAATGGAGGCACGTTAAGTCATGACTGATATTACGATGAATGATTTGATGGGGCTAATGCCTTATGCACCGATTATTATAGTAGTGATCACCGTCATTTTGGCGATGATTGCGATTACTATGAAGCGCTCACATTTTATTACCGGTACTATTACGGTGATAGGGCTAAACCTTGGGCTATTTACTTTGCTTGGTCAGATGACCGGTGTAGTAAGCTCCGGCTCGTTAATGCCTTTAGCGGAGCAGCTGTTTGTCATTGATAATTTTGCCCAGTTTAATATGGTGGTGATCTTTATCTGTGCCTTGGCTTGCTGTACCTTAGCATATGCTTACCTTGCCAACCTAAATGATCATAAAGAAGAGCTGTACCTACTTATTCTGATCTCTACGGTAGGGGCGCTGTTGATGGTTTGTGCTCAGCACATGGCCTCATTCTTCATTAGCTTAGAGCTATTGTCTGTGCCTCTATATGGTTTGCTCGCTTATACTTTTTCGCGCAATAAATCACTGGAATCTGGTCTAAAGTACTTGGTGCTTTCAGCGACAGCTTCAGCCACTTTATTGATGGGTATGGCCTTTATTTACGCTCAAGTCGGAGCACTTGGCTTTAAGCAAATCAGTGTTATGCTCACTACCTCATATGATTCGCCCTTGCTTATTTTAGGGGCAGCCTTGATGATGTTTGGTATTGCTTTCAAATTATCAGCAGCGCCTTTTCATATGTGGACGCCTGATGTTTATGAGGGTGCACCAGCGCCTATCGCTACTTACTTGGCCTCAGTATCGAAAGTGGCAATGATGGCTTTAGCAGTGCGCTTTTTGATTGACAGCGCTTTGCTAGCGTTACCATCAGTGCAGATGCTGATTATGGTGATGGCGACTTTATCCATCTTAGTAGGTAACTTATTAGCGGTCCGTCAAACTAACCTCAAACGCCTATTGGGTTATTCCTCCATTGCGCACATGGGTTATGTGCTGATTGTCATCGTCAGTATTGGCGCGGCGGCTGATAGTATCTCTAGCATGTATATGGCGATTTATGCCTTTACCTCAATCGGTGCCTTTGGCGTGGTTACCTTGATGTCTAGCCCTTATCGTTTATCTGGTGAAGCCGATGAGCTTATCCATTATCAAGGTCTGTTCTGGCGTCGTCCGGTATTGACCGCAGTAATGACTATCATGATGCTGTCATTGGCCGGTATTCCACTGACCGCAGGCTTTATTACCAAGCTATTTGCTATTTTAGCGGCGGTACAAGGTGCACAGTGGTTCCTAGCTGCAATGATTATCTTGGGTAGCTCGATAGGTCTGTTCTATTATCTACGAGTGATGCTGACTTTATTCAAACGTCCAAAAGCGTTTATCGAGTTTGATGTAGCAGGGCATTGGGGCGTACGCATGGGCGGTATCATGGTGATCGCCGTTACTATGCTAATCGTGGGCTTCGGCGTGCTCCCTAATAATATGATCGAGTGGGCAGCCCTAGCTCATATTTGGTAGACTGTAGGATGAATAAATAGCTTTGATTAATAAATAAAGGTTAGCGCAGGCTAGCCTTTTTTATGACTAGTCGAAAGGTAAGAACTAGAAGGCAAAAAGGGAAAGCTTGAATATACGATCAAGCGCCATAATCTATAGCAGTGATAACCGCTTTAAAAACAGGTTAAGCGGATAGCTGTTTATAAAAAATTATAACTTTTAAGAATTTTATAACTATAAGTCGATGACAACATCAATCCATAACAATAAGTGATTCCCTATTATGAGTGATAATATTCAAACTGTAACGGTATTAAGTAAAACCACTTGGACACCTAATCTATTTAGCTTTACGGTAACGCGTCCCGATAGCTTTAAGTTTACTGCTGGCCAGTTTGTACGTTTGGGTGTCAATCCTAGTAAGCTAAAATACCATCAGGACAAGCTGCAAGATGAAGAGCTGAACGAAGATATCTTCCGTGCCTATTCAATCGTCTCCTCACCTTTTGATGAAGTGTTAGAGTTCTTCTCTATTGTCATCGAAGACGGCGCTTTTACCTCGCAGTTGCAACATTTGCAAGTGGGCGATGAGCTACTATTGAACACTATGCCGTTTGGCTTTTTGACCTTAGCACGTTATCAAAAGCCATTACCTAAAGACTTATGGCTATTAGCTACTGGCACAGGATTAGCGCCATTTTTGTCAATGCTACAAGACTTGCAGACTTGGGAAGACTACGAGCATATCGTATTAGCCTATAGCGCGCGCAGTAAAGATGAGTTGGCTTACATTGAGCAGATTGAGCGCTTACAACAAGACTTTGGCACGTTGGTTGATAATCCTGCTAAGCTGATATTTGTGCCAATCGTTACTCGTGAACCGATGGCAGGGGCTTTGAATGAGCGTCTACCACAGCTATTGTTAAACGGTGCTTTGCAGAAGCAGGCTGGCATTCCCTTAGATATTGATAATGCTCATGTCATGTTATGCGGTAACCCCGAAATGGTTGAAGACACTAAAGAAACCCTTAAGACAATGGGCATGGTGATGAATCGCCGCGGTGAAGGCAATATCGCGGTAGAGAATTACTGGTAACTGTAATAGTTTAAAGACAGTGCTATCGCCAATAAAAAAGCCACATTCTCTACTTTTGGAATGTGGCTTTTTAGTGTGCACTATTAACAGACTTTTATATCACTCTTGAGCGGGCTCAGTCGCGTCGGCTATCGGATGAATAGGCCCTTTCATAAGCTCAGGCTCATCCTCCACTTTATCTTTTTCGCTAATAATATCATCACCATTACTGCCTAACAGGTCACGGTAATTGACTTGCGTTTTTAGCACTAACTGCTCTTCTTCTACTTCGCCATAATTGACTTGGACCTTATGCAGCGCGCCCATAATCTTTTTATTATTCTTCAGCCAACGATTAATATCTAAGTAGATAATCTCATCTTTAGCGCGAGCAATATTGATATAGGTCAGAATAAAGCCTAAAGGATCTTTTTTTAGAATACTATGATAAAACCAGATAAATAGCTTTACGCCTTGACGCTTGATAAAAGACTCACAGCGTAAATTTAACACATCAGTATAAGTTTGCTGCCCAAACGCAAAGCGCTGCACATTACGATCAAGCTGCACATGAACTAGGCTGAAATTACTAGCCACTTCCGCGTAGATACCTGCAACATTGACCGTGCAAAACAAGCGAAACCATTTATCATGTAGCTCCACTCGTAGCTCTAAGATCGCTTTTACATTATCGGTGACAAACTTTTGTAGCGCGTCATTGACATACTTTTGGGCTACTGGCAGTGGGATTTCATCATCTAATTTATCAGTAGTCTTGCCATATAGCTTTTTTATAGCCGCAGTAAGACTATCCCAACCTTCGTTAAAAGATTCATTGAAGCGATTACCAAGAGCATCAGCGAAGTCATAAAAATCATCAAAGTTTCTAGAATCAGTCAAGCTTGTTATCCTTATAGTTCATTATTATATGCTGGGCCATAAAACCTAAAGTCTCAATGTGGGTATAGGTCTAGAGAGACTAACACCGCGCGAAATAGTCAATAAATCAATAGC
>CBETCF010000060.1:0-11186 GCA_965534785.1 uncultured Psychrobacter sp. | reverse complement strand
TAATCCGCTGGATTACCCCTATTTTGTCTTTCACTGCGCAAGAAGCATGGGAAGTCTTAAATAATAATGGTAATGGCAAAGACAGTGCTAATGACAGCTATGTCTTTACTCAACAGTGGTATGAGTTCCCAGCACTTGAGCTAAGTGCTATCAGTAGCGATGACTGGCATAATATTATGCGCGCCAAAGACATGGTCAATAAGAACATCGAAATCGCGCGTGAAAATAAACTACTCAATGCCAATTTAGCCGCTGATGCCACCCTTTATGCGGATGGCACTATGCAGGAAAGCTTAGCCAAGTTAGGCGAAGAATTACGTTTTGTATTAATTACTAGTAATGCGACTTTAAAACCTATTAGTGAAGCACCAGCTGGTGGTCAAAATGCAGATAACGATAGTAACAGTGACCAAAGCGTAGAAGCATCAGCCGATCTCAAGGTCACTATCAGTGCTGCCGAAGGTACTAAGTGCGTACGCTGTTGGCACATCCGTAATGATATCGGTACTAATAAAGAGCATCCTGAACTTTGCGAGCGTTGCGTAACTAACGTTTTAGGCTCGGGTGAGGTGCGTCACTATGCTTAATAAGCCGCATAACAACCTTGATAAGCCCGATGCTTCTGGGCGTGAGTTGCCGACTGTTAGCCCTGTGGATAATTCGCCCAAACCTGCACATGCCACTACTGGCAGTTCGGACACACCAAGAAGTCGGCTGAAGAAAACCCCAAAAGTGGTTGCCAATGGTCGTCATGCTTATGCTTGGTATCTGCTCTCAATAGCTATTATTCTTATTGACCAGTGGACCAAATGGTTAGCTGAAACTAAGCTGAATTTTTTGGAACCTATAGCAGTTATTGAGCCCTTCCTAAATTGGACGCTAGCCTATAATTATGGCGCCGCCTTTAGCTTTTTAGCGGATGCAGGGGGTTGGCAGAAGTGGTTTTTCTCAGGTCTGGCGCTAGTAATTTCGCTGTTCTTGCTAGTGTATCTGATTCGAGCACCGCGTAATGCCAAGTTATTATCACTAGGGTTAGCAATGGTGCTAGGCGGCGCTATTGGCAACTTAATCGATCGAGTGAGAATAGGCAAAGTAGTCGATTTTATCCACGTGCATTATGCTGATGTCTGGCATTACCCTATCTTTAATATTGCTGATATTGCGATCTGTATTGGCGTGGCGATTATCGTTATTGATATGCTGTTTTTGGAAGGTAAACGTAATGCTTAGTTTATAAGCATTATCCATAAAAGTAATATGCATAAAAATAGCCACTATCGATAGTGGCTATTTTTATACTCTAAATTTACAGTTTATCAAGAAAGGAAATCTTGTGGATCAGTTATATCTTAGCAATCATTTATCTGCATGGGTCTGCTCAAATTCAGCATGCTCAACTTGATAAAGAGCGCCAAGACGCTGCTGTAAATCTTCGTCTAAAATCTTTTTGGCTTGTATAAAAAATTCATTCTCTTCTTCTTTTAAATGATGACGTACTTTATGAATCAGATCTGCACACGTCTTATCCCACTTCTCTTGTCCAATACGGCCATCATCTAAGGTCTCCATCATCTCATCCATTTCATGATGTTCTGTAATGGCGTGACGAGATAAATCAAGACCTTCATCATGCTGCATAACCGGTACATAGAGATGACGCTCTTCAGCAGCGGCGTGTGCTTGTAGCTCAAGCTTAAGATCCTCATAAACAGCTTTACGCTGTGCTGTGCCTTCTGTTTTTTCGAGCTTATCACACAGTGCGCGTTGCACCTCGTGTTTCTCAATTAGAGCTGCAAAAATATCTTGTTCCAAATTAACATCAGTATCATTACTCATAATTTCTTTCCCTCATTACAGATTTGTATTTTTTGAATATTTTTTCAGACACCTTGATATCATAACAATATTAAAAAACCCCATTGTCAACTTTCAGTTAGCAATGGGTTATATTTAGCTAAAATCATCGTTTGAACATTCGGGGCTGCATAACCCTATTCAGCCAAAACCAAACCTATAAGCGAAGTACCAGCCGCTAGTCAAAATGTATTTGCTTAGGACTTATTATAAATCAGTCTATCTTTTAGGAAAATTCTCCCGCGCCGACAATCTCTTAAGATAAGCCTTAGCCTGCTCAGATAAAGGAACACCCGACATCTTCAACCAATTGAACAGATGATGATAATAAATATCAGCAATCGTAAAGCTATCGCCTGCTATGTAGTCTTGGTCATTCAACCACTCATTGGCAATCGGTAGCGCCTTCTGAATATTCTTCATACAATTCTCAGCCGTGCCTTCAGGCCATTTTTCATAATTCTGCAGCACTTTAATCTTAGCTAATATCCATAGATAACTTTCGATTTCAATCATACCGAACGATATTACCTGACGCAGCTTATAATTTTTTTCGGCATAATTGTCATCATTTTGGCTAGGCGTGAGTGGTCTATCAGGATGCAAGTCATTGAGATATTCAATAATCGCAAGTGATTCGGTAAAGTTTTTACCGTTATGAGTAATCGCTGGAATTTTACCGAAAGGATTAATCGCTAGAAATTCAGGGGCTCGCTGCTCAAGCTTATAACCGTCTAACTCCTTTACTTCATAGTCTAAGCCAAGCTCTTTTAATGCCCAAACTACCGTTTCTGCGCGGCTAGGATGAGTGTATTTATAAAGTGTAATCACTAGAACTTTCCTTTTCTTAGTTTATTTAAAATTTAATCAATAACAACTTATTATACTCATATCATATACAAGTCAACGATAGCAAATCGCATAAGATATTAGAATAAAATGTATTTAGTGACTACTAAGGATTATGCTATGTCAAATAATCAAACCCATCCCGTTTTCCAAAAGCAAATATCAGCTTCCAACAGCTCTGATGATGGTGCTAGTCGCACGCTTACCTTATCAGTATTACAAGCGGATATCACTACGCTAAAAGTCGATGCTATAGTCAATGCCGCTAATTCAAGTTTGCTCGGTGGTGGCGGTGTGGATGGCGCGATTCATCGAGCGGCTGGACGAGAGTTATTAGCTTATTGTCGTACCTTGAACGGCTGTAAGACAGGTGAGGCGAAGATAAGCCCTGCCTTTGAATTGCCTTGTGACTATATTATTCACACGGTAGGACCCGTTTGGCATGGCGGTGACAATAATGAAGAGGCGTTACTGGCAAACTGCTATCGCCATTCGTTAGACTTAGCCATGGCGAATAATATCGCAAGTATTGCTTTTCCGGCGATTAGCACTGGGGTTTATGGTTATCCATTAAAAAAAGCCACAGAAGTCGCTATAAATACGGTGAAGAATTATTTAATGGACAAGCTAGAAAAGTCAGATGACTTTTTAGTAAATGAGATTGTTTTTTGCTGTTTCTCAGCTAATGATGCGGCGGTTTATCAAAGGGTTCTAGAGGCAGTTTAAATGAGTTAGAGAACTACAATAACCCTTCCAAAGCTTCCAAACCACCGCCCGCCATAATAAATAACAAGCCTGCTAAATTGATAATCACCGTCAGATAATAACCCAAGCGAAAGTCCGGCTTTTGTGATTTATGACGCAAATAAGTCTGGGCGACTAACGCTCCAACCCAGCCACCAAGCGCGCTCATGATATGCAAGGTCATCTCAGGCGTGCGCCATTCATTATTTTGCGCGGCCACTTTATCTTTGGCATAAGTTAGATAAGTGATTATTGCTAATACCACGTACCAAGCGACCACTAGCCAGCTCAGATCCCCCATAACCACCAGTAATATCAATACTGCATAAAAACCAACGCCTAAGAACAACCTTTTCTTTTGACCTTCTTCAAAATCGGCTTGCTGACTTTTTTGTGAATTACGCTTACGGATTTGGCTATTCTTTGCAGCCATTTTTTGCTGTATAAAGCTAAGCTCTTGCACTTGTTTGGCTTGTTGTCGACCTTGATTATCTTGCCCGATAGTAAACACTACTTCATCACCGTTGGCAGGTCGATGCGATGCTTTAAACTCGCTGATATGGAAGAATATTGATTCGCCATTTTCGGTTTCAATAAAGCCAAAGCCTTTATCATCTTGCCATTTAGTGATGTGGCCTTGCTGTCTTTTTGCCATGTTGCTTGTCATCATTACGTCTGCTATCTGTTAGATTCGTCAGCTATTTTAGCGCATTTACGTTACACTATTTACGCTTACATTGGCTATTGTTTGACTTATCATTTCATAGTCTATTAACTTATAACAGCATTCCATATTCTAACTACAATTGGCTTTTAATTATGACTGACTCTCAAAACTCACCGCAATTTATCAATCCTAATGAAGACACGCGCATTAGCTACGGTAGCCTAGTAAAGCTGCACTTTGAAGTTTCGCTTGAAAACGGCACCGTAATCGATTCAACTTTTAGCCGCGATCAGCCCGTTAGTTTAACCATTGGTGATGAAAGTTTATTGCCAGGTTTCGAGCAAGTATTAATGAATCTGCGCGCTGGCGATACCCGTACTGCACACTTAGAGCCTGAACAAGCTTTTGGTGACTGGAACCCGGATAATATTCAGCATTTCAGCCATCCGCAGTTTGCCTTAGTTGCTGAAAATCCTGAGATTGGTATGATGGTTGAGTTTGAGGATAAAGGTAAAAATACTTTACCCGGCACTATTAGCGCTATCAATGAGGACGAAATTGAAGTTGATTTTAATCACCCGTTAGCCGGACAAGATGTGTTATTTAAAGTCAAAGTCTTCAAAGTGACACCGCCGGGTGTTACAGGCATTCAACTGAGCTAATAAAAAAAATAAGCCATTAAAACCATAAATAAAAATAATAAGGATCAGTCCATGCAATACGAAACCCTGCCACAAATAGACGAAAAAGTCTCCAAAATTTGCCTAGGAACGATGACTTGGGGGCAACAAAACGACGAGCGTGACGCCCATGCGCAAATGGATATGGCACTTAGCGAAGGAGTGAATTTTTGGGATAGTGCTGAGATGTATCCCTCACCTCCTGATAAAGATAAGCAAGGCGATACCGAGCGTTATATAGGCACTTGGTTCGCTAAGACTAAGCAGCGTGATAAAGTTATCTTGGCTAGCAAAATGTCGCCAATGAGCTTTTTGCGAGATGGAAAAACGCGCTTTAATGCTGAGCATATCAGCAGCGCTATTGATGGTAACCTTGAGCGTTTGCAAACCGATTATATCGATGTTTATCAGCTACATTGGCCGGAGCGTCAGTCGAACTTCTTCGGTCAGCGTGGTTATGATAGCGAGATGTCAGCGCAATCGCTTGAAGACTTAACGCCTTTTTTAGAGACCATTCAAGCCCTAAATGACGAGATTAAAAAAGGTCGTATTCGGGCTTATGGACTCTCCAACGATACCGCTTGGGGGCTCATGCGTTATCTTTGGGAGGCAGATAAGAATGGTCTAATCGCGCCTATTACCGTACAAAACCCTTATAGCTTATTGAATCGATTATATGAAGTGGCGATGGCAGAGATTGCTCATCGCGAAAATGTTGGTTTACTAGCCTACTCGCCACTTGGCTTTGGGGTATTATCTGGTAAATATCTAAATGGTAAAAAGCCAGCGGGTGCTCGTCTAACTAAGTACGATCGTTTCGGACGCTATGTCAATGAGCAAGCTTTGGCTGCTACTGAGCAATACGCCAAAATCGCTGCTGATGCTGGCTTGGATATGGCGCAGATGTCGCTCGCCTTTGTTAATTCACGCCCCTTTGTCACTAGCAATATCATCGGCGCCACTAGCGTTGAGCAGCTCAAATCCAACATTGACAGTGTCAATCTTAGCTTGAGCGAAGAGGTATTAGCCGCCATAGAAGCGGTGCATACGCAGCAACCGAATCCTTCCCCTTAATCTGATAGTAACCCAAAAACTAAAGGCGCAAATCTTCAGGATTTGCGCCTTTTTAGTCTAAAAACTTTAGGTTTTAACTGTCTTTAGTTAACACCCGCGAATGCAATTCTGCTAAACCTTCTTGCATACGCTTTTGTAATAAGTTGGTTAATTGACTCTTAGTATGGCCATTAGGGTCTAACGGCTCAAGCGGTAACACATAAGCGGTATCGTTCCTGCTATCGAGTACTTTTTTGAGACTCTCTTTCATGGTTAGCTTGCCATAATACGGTAGCTCCTTACTCAGGCTGCCCTCCTTATTGACATAAGCTAATACTAGCGGCTGAATAGGAACTCCAGAATCTATGGCCGCTTGCAGTAAGGTACCATGAATACGCTTAACCTTAGTGCCGTCAGTAGTAGTTGCTTCAGGGAAAAATATCACCGAAAACCCTTCATTTAAGAAGCTAGAAATCTGCGCCGATACCGAGCCGACATCACCGGAACCACGCTCGATAAATACCGTACCGGCGGCTTGAGCCAATCTACCAAAGATGGGCCAGTCACCAATCTCTGCTTTTGATAAGAAAAATGCGGGACTAACGCTGCCTACTACCGGAATATCCATCCAAGAGATGTGATTAGAAACCCATAAACCATGATGCTGCGGGACGGGCTCAACCTCAACGATTTTGACCCCAAAAGAACCTGCCATCTTCCTACAAAAGGTTTGAATATAGCGTGGCAGCGTCTCACGCGGCGGCTCTCTAAAAGCGCCAATACGCTGTGCTGTTCTCAGTCCACCAGCTATAGTAGTGGTCATGCCAGCTATTTGCTTACCACGACCTAGCTGTTTTCTGAGAGAGAGATTTGACTTGTATTGATCCATCTTTGCCTCTTATTGTTTAATGCCTTATAGTGAAATATCTTTTATTACTAACTGTTGTTATGGGGTGTATCGTAAATTATAGTGATAAAAACCGAAATAAGTATAACAAACTTATAGCAGTCAGTGACGATTTGTTCACTGAGTTGATTATCCTGTATTGAAAGCCAATTTATTTAATCCGTTCGCCTTCTATAAAGGTTGTAACATAAAACTATTACTAATCAGCTTACTGCGCTTTAATATAGACCCAAAAGACCGCATATAGACTACTATCTGAACGCTACTTTGCAGGCAATTATAGCTGATAATAGCGACTTATTTATCTTATTTATAGGTGAAAATCTTTGGAATATTTTGAAAGGTATGAAGGTGGCGAACGCGCCATTTTAGTCCATTTAGACATTCGTCAAATTCAAGATCCTGATGACTTGACTGAGTTTGAGTTACTAGTCGATTCGGCCGGTGCTCAGCGCGTTGAGCTAGTCACAGGCTCGCGACAGAGACCTGATGCCAAGTACTTTGTTGGTTCTGGTAAAGCACAAGAGATCGCTGAACTAGTCAGTATGCATGATGCTGATATCGTCATTTTTAACCATAGCTTATCGCCCTCGCAAGAGCGTAACTTAGAAGCCTTAGCTAAGTGCCGTGTCCTTGATCGCACCGGCTTGATTTTGGATATTTTCGCTCAGCGTGCCCGTACTTATGAAGGTAAGCTGCAAGTAGAGCTGGCGCAGTTGAATCACTTGTCGACGCGCTTGGTACGCGGTTGGACGCATTTAGAGCGTCAAAAAGGCGGTATCGGTCTGCGTGGTCCTGGTGAAACGCAACTTGAGACCGATCGTCGCTTACTACAGACGCGTGTCACTCAGCTCAAAACCAAGTTAGATAAAGTACGCCAGACCCGCGCTCAAGGTCGTGCTCGTCGGCAAAAATCAGATGTCCCTACTATCTCTTTAGTAGGCTATACCAACGCTGGCAAATCCACCCTATTTAACCGTTTGGTCGATGAAAATATTTATGCCGCTGATAAGCTGTTTGCTACTCTCGATCCGACTTTGCGCCGATTAGATTGGCAAGGAGTGGGACGCGTAGTATTGGTTGATACCGTAGGTTTCGTCCGTCATCTACCGCATGAACTGGTTGAGTCTTTCCATGCGACTTTGGAAGAGACGTTAGAGGCTGATCTATTATTACACGTCATTGATTCTGCTAGCGAAGATATGCATGAGCAGATTCAAGCGGTCAAAGAAGTATTGGCAGAGATTGACAACGAAGTGCCGGTGCTCAATGTCTACAACAAGATCGATTTGACTGACGAGCCTGCGCATATAGGTTATGCGAGTGAAGGTGAGCCCAATCGCGTTTATGTGTCATCGAGAAACAACTTAGGAATGGAAGAGTTGTCACTGGCGGTACAGCAGCTATTGACAGGTACTTTGACCACCTTTGATTTGACCTTGCCCTACCATGCTGGCCAATTCAAAAACACCTTATATGAGCTCGGCGTCATTACGGAAGAAAGCTATGATGACAGCGGGCATGAATGCTTGACCATTCGTTTACCGAGTGAACGATTGAAGCAGTTATTAGGTCAAGCGGATCTTGAGCCGTTAGAGGTTTTACCTTTAGCCCAAGCGACTTTGTTAATGCCTATTCTTGAGCCATTCGAGCAAGAGGATGATAATGTTGACGAAACTGATAATGAGCTATTAGCAGGCGAAGACCTAACCTACGAGCAAATATTCGAGTCGGATAATGAGCTTGAAGCTGACAATAATGTCGCCGAAAATAATGACTCAAGTCCGCAAGCTTAAGATTTTGAATCAAGACTTTTAGCTCAGTAGCATAGCCATTTTATGCTGTTTTAAATAAATAATGAGTATATTGGCCATTCCTAAGCTGATATGCTCATTTTTTTATAGTTTATGCATTATTATTGTGTCGCTTAAACTCTTGTTGCAATTTCAAAGGCTTATGAGGTTTATAAGACGTTCACTTCTCTATATAATCGAGCGCATTATCTGCCGCTCCGTTATTTTTCTCATTCAGCGAATGTGACACGATATTAAAATACTAGCACTGCCTTTCACGCTATTGATATAGCATCCTACCTAATGGTATTAAGACTCTGTAATTTTTAGCTTGACAAGGATTGCTCATGAAAGCGCTTACTCAAAAAAAGATACCTTTATGGATGGCGTTAATACTGACCTTAGCGCTAGTTATTTTGGTGCGTGAAACCGCGCTGATTATATGCCAGTGGGCTGGTATTGAAAAAGCCGCCAATATCGTAGGCTTAGTAGCCATGTTTTTAATTTTAGTGGTTTGGCGCTTGGTTAGAGGTCTGCCCAAGTGGATAACGAGCGCTAGTAACGTACTACTAGTCGATAGCGGTTTTGCTTTTTTACCAGTCTCTGCAGGCGCTGGTATTTTGCTGTTCGAGTTGGGTGATGAGTTTTGGGGCATAATGCTAACTATGATAATCAGCACCTTGATACCGCTTTGGGCATTAGGTTTATTAGCCAATCGCTGGTTAAAAGCTAGCGCGGATAGTGAAAACAATCCTAGTACGGCAACTAATAAAGTGACCGATAAGCAACAGTAGCCATGAGCGTTGGAGAATAATCATGATATTTAATAGCGTATTTATGGCCACTATTGCAGCAATAATACTAACTTTAGTAGCGCATGTTATTGCTCGCATCTTAGCGAAAAAAATCTCATGGCTGCCTATGGTGATTACCGCTTTGGTGTTAGTGTTAATTCTGTTATTTGTCACTCAGTGGGATTACGAGCATTATTATAGCGTTGCCAAGCCAGTGTTTGACCGCCTACTTGGCTATGTCACTGTGCTATTAGCCATACCGCTAGCCGCCATGAACTTCAAAGGCTTACCGGTCAAACGTTTATCCATTATTGTGGTCATTGCTAGTTTGGTTGGTGCACTATTGCCCATGTCGTTAGCCTATCTATTTTCACTTAGCCACGATACTTTATTATCTTTTGCTACTCGTTCAGTGACTACCCCTATTGGCCTAAGTGTCGCCGATTTGATAAAAGCCCCACTAGCCATGGCAAACCTGATTATTATCGTCTCTGGATTGATTGGTGGCACTTTAGCTAGATTCTTATTTAGAGGCATCAACGATGATCGAGCGAAAGGTCTAGCCTTAGGACTTGCTGCTCACGCATTTGGAACGGTAGAAGCTTGGCAAATAAGTCCTACCGCTGGGCGTTATGCTGCATTCGGTTTAGCGGTCAACGGTCTACTGACGGCAATTTGGGTGCCTATATTTATCAGTGGCTTTAACATCTAACCCTATCTTTAACACCTGATACTATCTTCAACGCCCAAATATTAGCTATAAAAAGTGATTACTATCAGTATAATAGGGCAAAAAGCTATTTTATGTTATAGTAAGCTATTATTATCTTTTGTATTGATTGACAGCGGTTTTGTTAATTAAACTCACTGCTTAAAAGATTAAATACTAACTATTTGTATAATAACGACCTGCTATTAACTGATAAAAGTGACCTCTTTATGACGAATACTACTCCTTTATTGAGCCGCTGCTTGTCTTCTCTGATGCTGACTTCTATTGCTCTATCGACCGTAACTATCAGTGCCCATGCCGCTAATATGTACATCTACGAAAGTAATACTGGGCAAGCATTGCTTACTAATATCAGCAATCCAGGTGGTAATTTTGACAAATTTACCAAAAAAGTCAAAGTCACTTATTATAAAGATTCTGGCAATTTCAATAATAATGCTACTAGCAATAATAGTTATGGCAGTAGCGCCTCCAGCAAGAGTGGTAGTCGCAATGCTTATGACAGCTATATTCGTGCCTCTGCCGCCCGTCATGGTGTAGATCCTGGCCTTATGAAAGCAATGATGCATACCGAATCCGCTTTTAATCCCAATGCTCGCTCACCGGTTGGTGCACAAGGCTTAATGCAGTTAATGCCAGCTACGGCGCGCCGCTTCAATGTTAGCAATGCTTGGAACCCTGCAGAAAATATCGAAGGCTCTGCTAAATATATCGCTTGGCTGATGAAGCGTTTCAATAATAACGTTGAATTTGCAGTGGCCGGTTATAATGCTGGTGAAGGTAATGTCGATAAATATAAGGGCATTCCTCCTTTCAAAGAAACCCGCAACTATGTGCAGCGGGTAATGAGCCGCTATCATAGCTTATATAAGAATGAAGCAGGGTTCATCGCTAACAATGCTAATATCAATGGCTCTAACGTCAATGGTAGCATGCAGAAAGTCAGCTATGGTACTATTAACAATGCTGGTAGCGCCAGTTACGCTAATTCCGCTTTTGATGCTTTGCGTTAGGGGTTGAGCAGCGACAGCGACTAGCAGACATAAAAAAGCCCGTTATTTAAATAACGGGCTTTTTTATGTCTCATTGTTCTAAATTAAAAGCACAATGAT
>CBETCF010000059.1:0-11207 GCA_965534785.1 uncultured Psychrobacter sp. | reverse complement strand
ACTTGATGGGCTATCATTTTTTTCAATTGGGTATTGCCTTCATCTTATCTCTGCCGATTGCGCTGAATCGTGAAATGAAAGACAGTGGTGCCGGTTTGCGTACCTTTCCACTAGTGACCGTTGCTTCTTGCGCCTTTATGCTTGTGGGTCGAGATATCTATCAAGAGGGCGATGCCGAGGCGCGTATCATGTACGGTATTATTACTGGCATGGGTTTTATCGGTGGTGGCGCTATTTTCAAAAGTGGCGGCAGTGTCAAAGGAACCGCAACAGCGGCAGGGTTATGGAATACGGGAGCTATAGGAATTTCGGTGGCTTATAGTCGTTATGAGATCGCTATTATTTTATCTATTGTCAGCTTTTTGATATTACAATTTTCTGAGCCATTTAAGTCTCATAAAGATGAAAAATAGCTTCTAGAAAATTCATAAGCCTCGCTACTATTGAGTTAATCACCAGTCAATTAAATCCATAGCTGCAAATTTACGCCGTTATCGCTACAATACCCTTAATAAAGTGTGTCATAACTCGTAAGCTGTTTAATTGAACAGCGCATCACCTTTTACTTACTTATTATCCGGGAACTCCATGAAACATAGACCCCCTGCTGACCTCCTAAAAAGTGCTGAACACTGGCGCGAAGATATCAATTTTCGTCAAGACGTACTAGGCAAGCCTTTTAATTTTGCCACTACTTGGGGTATTTTTTCACCGCAAAAGCTCGATGATGGTAGCCTGATGCTGCTCGATTATATCGACTTTGAACAAGATGATGATTCGATCGATCTAGGCTGTGGTTATGGTGTCCTCGGTATGACCGCTGCCCGTGAATGCCCGAATGGTCAGCATACGCTAATCGATAAAGACTTTATGGCGGTAGAATATGCGCGTCGTAATTGCGAAAAGAACGGTCTAAATAATGTTGATGTGCATTTATCAAACGGCTTTAATCATGTGGCTAAAGACAAAGACTTTAGCTTGGTCATGTCGAACTTACCAGCTAAGGTCGGTAAAGAGCAACATTATTTATATTTCCTTGATGCTTACGAGCGGATGCGCCAAGGCGGACGTTTTTATGTGGTGACTATCAATGGTCTGCGCCAATTTATGAAACGCTCGTTTAACGAAGTGTTTGGCAATAGCGACAAGGTCAAACAAGGAAAAACTTATACGATTACTATGGCGGTAAAAGAATAGCTGCTGCTAAGGTCAGAAAAACCGCAAACTAAAAGCACGCTAAAACTTTAGAGTCTTAGCGTGCTTTTTTGACTTTAAAACCTCTAAAATATAGCCAATTACATCTGTCGTTTTAGTAAATAACCCCCCAATATCGTACTAGCAATAATAGGCAATAACACCATTAGCAGCGGTGAAAAACCAGTCGCTAATGAGACAAAACCGACTAAGTCTTGCGCATAGCTAAACAATAAGCCGAATAACAACGCCACCACAATCCGCAACCCTAAACTATGCGTGCGTAGCGAGCCAAAGACGAATGAACAAGCGACGATTACTAGTGATAATATCGATAAAGGCGATAGCAACTTTTGCCAAAATGCTAGCTCATGAGTCAATGAGCGTTGGCTTTGTTGACGCATGAATTGGCGATGCTCGTATAATTGAGTCAGTGATAAATCTTCGGCATCTCTAGTTAATAGATAAACCGATTCTGGTGCAAAAGGTAGACTCAAAGTATCCGATAAAGCGCTGTCTTGACTACTATTAAAACCTTGGCTAATGCTCAGTTTGGTGACGTTATTGAGCTGCCAATCATAGCGATATTGTTCACTGACATTATCGCTCGTTTGTCCTATTAATTGACGTCCAGTATATTGACCACCTTCTGCACGAATAGCGGTTTGCAAATTACCATTCTCATCCAGATGCCAACGCTTTACTTCACCAATATTACCCTCAACATCGGCATAATCTATATAGAGAATATCACTGCCACTAGACTCAGCACTGCTCTCAGCATCGTTCTTTACACCGCTGTCAAAGCTCGGCTGCATAGTCCAATAACCACGCACTGAAGTAATTAAGGCGCTATTATCCTTATTATCTATCTCATTAGCCCATTGGTTGGTGGTCGGTAACACAAACTGGTTAATAATCAATGCCAAAATGACGAATAACAAAGCTGGCTGTAGCACCCAACCGACGATACGATAGACGCTGACGCCTGACGCGCGCATGACTACTAGCTCGCTCTTGTTTGCCAATAATCCTAGTCCAACGACAGCACCGAGTAACGCTCCTGTCGGAATAAACTCTTCTAAAAAGTAAGGCGAACGATAAAGAATATACTTAAGCGCCTCGCCCATCGTATAGCTGTCGCTCAATGAATCAAGCTCAGACAAATAAGAGAATAATACTTGCAGCGCCCACAAGCCAACTACTGCCGCGATTATTGCTAATAGAGCATTAAGCTTGACGTAACGGCTAAGCACTTTTAGATTACTTGGTTTTTCGGCTAGCGATAAGGTTTTATTTTTGGAGGCAAATAAGGAGCGCATTATAACGGGCCTCCATTTGACTTATTATTAGTAACTTTGCCATGGCTCTGAAGAGCAGTATTCATTTCTTCTTTACCACTAGAACGAAAGCGCAAGCGATGCTGAATGCGGCTACCCCAGTTCATATAGAGTGCCAATGCCATAAACCCTATAATCAGCCAAACATACGACCAGACACTGACATTACCTTTAGCGACGGCGTTTTTGAGAGAAATAATCCCTAGCGCACAGCTGACAAATAATAAAATAGCAGGAAATAATCGTAACCAGCGGCCTTGGCGGGGTTTTACTTGTGCCAAGGGCACGGCTAGCATAGGTGCAATTATCATCAGCCAAGGCAATGCAAAGCGATAACCTAACTCACCTTGAGCGGCGCGTCTAGCTTCCAAATTACTAACTGCCACACTACCGGTTGCTGCTTGCCATAAAGGCCCGATAGCTTGAGTTTCTATATTATCCTCAGTGACGACTTCTTCTTTTGATTCCGTCAAAGTGATACGATAGCGCTCAAAACCTATCTGATTATATTTTAGGCTGCCGGCACCTACCTCATAACGTCGACCTTGAAATAAATCCAATTGAGTGACGCCACTAGCACCGTTCTCTACTTGCTCAGCTCGCTTAGCCAGAGTAATAGTATCTTTTGTCACTTGCTGATTAGTGCCATCGGTTAATGGTTTTGGTAACTTATCAAGAGGTAATTGCTCGGCTAATTCAGCGTTTTCAGTCAGCTGGGGAGAGCTATTCGCCGCCGGATTACTATCTACTGCGGACGGCGCTGTAGAGGGTTTGGTGGCTGGCCCAGATTGGATGAGCACCACATCTTGTAGTTGGGTTTTATCGTCACTGAGGCTGCCTACATACAGATGATAATTACCACTACTGATGAACTCGTTAGGACGAATCAAGTCAAAAGCGCTAGTCAAAGCTTGCTGCTGCCAAACGCTCTCAGAGGAACGCACCCCCCAAGGTTTGCCAACTATAGACAGCGCCGCCTCCCCGACAAATAACGCTAAAATCAGTGGCGTTATTAATCTAGCAAGCTTACCGCGCGAGACACCGCTAGCATTAATCACAGCCATTTCTTGATCGACATAAAGCCTGCCAAAGACTAACATCAAGGCAATAAAAAATGCCAATGGCAAAATCAGCTCTAAAAAGTAAGGCAAATTATAGCCGATAATAGTGAATAACAAGCTGATATCTAGGTTTCCTTCGGCAGCGATACCGAAATAACGGATCAGTCGACCACCGAGCATCATCACGACCAAAAACCCCAATACTAATGCGGTAGTTGAGGCAACCTGACGGGTCATGTAGCGGCGTAATATCACAATAAAGACTCTTAAAATAGGGGGTAGCGTTTGTGGGTAATGATGCCTACATAGCAAGCGATCTTCTTACTTTTTAGATGAATGGAGCTAAGCGAGTATAGTCGATTAACATAACTGCTAATGCTAGCATGTTTTTATCATAGATGACGGTGAAAAGTGTGCGGAAATAAGACAAGCGCTTTATCTAAACAATCATAAATAACATTATCTAACCCTTACGGAACAGTCGCGCTATCATCGATATGTTAGACTATAATACAAGCATAAGTAGGTCTATCAGCTAAGTTTATTAAAAATTTTGACCCTACTCCTCTATCTCATCATAATTCTAATAAGGACAATACTATATGAATATTAAATTAACCGCACAACTGCCAAAAACTCATACCCAAAAAATACTAAAAAAAGAAGCCAAAGATAAAGACTCTAGCTGTCTGGTAATCTTAGTCGATAATAAGAAAAACATCCTTGCCAAAGAAGCACTAGCCGACTATCAACAGCGTATCGAGCAGCTAATCGAAGTCTCACATTTCAGCGGTAAAGCCTGCGAAACTGTCACTGACTACGCCTTAGCTGGTGATAAAAAAACGACTAAAGAAAACCCATTACAGCTGTTATTAGTAGGCGTAGGTGACGTTGATAAGCTCAGTCATAGTGTGCTACAAAAAGTCGCTAAGACTATTTATCAATCAACCCAAAAGCGCGTCTCCTCTATCACTGTCGCCGTAGGTGACGCTCTCGAAGAAAATGAATTTGGTCAATTTGCCATTAATCTATTGGCTTCAACTTATCGTTTCGATAAATATAAGTCTGAGCAAGCCACGCCCGTATTGAGCGATATTTACTTATTAGCTGATGATAGCTTGCAGCCAGCCTTAGACTTTGCCCAGTCGGTATTCATCGGTCAGAGTTTGACTCGTGATGTCGCTAATGAGCCGGGTAATATTTGTTTCCCAGCCTATATGGCAGAACAAGCGCAAGAGCTTGGCAAGAAGTACTCCGACGTCTTGAAGGTCACGGTACTAGGTGAAGAAGAGATGTCAGCACTAGGTATGGAATGCTTCCTAGCGGTCTCTAAAGGCTCGGTAAAGGAAGGCAAGCTAGTCATTATGGAGTATCAAGGCAAGTCGAAATTTACTGCCAAAGGTGCTAACCCTGCGGCAAAAGTGACTGGTGGCATAAAAGCCATCACTGATAAGCTACCTTTAAAAGGCAATAAAAAATCCAGCAAAACTGAAAATGAGAGTAGCACTACTGCCATTGATAACGATGCCCCTATCGTTTTAGTCGGTAAAGGCGTAACCTTCGATTCAGGTGGTATTTCTATCAAGCCTGGCGCGGCAATGGATGAGATGAAGTTTGACATGGGTGGTTCTGCGGCAGTACTAGGTACTATGAAAGCTCTATGTGAAGCGCGTCTTCCTATTAACGTGGTCGGTGCGCTAGCTTGTGCAGAAAACATGCCCTCAGGGGAAGCGACTCGTCCCGGTGATATCATCAAAGCGATGAATGGCAAGTCTGTTGAGATTCTAAATACCGATGCCGAAGGCCGTTTAGTATTGTGCGATACTCTATGCTATGTACAGCAAAATTATAAGCCAAAAGCTATTATCGATGTCGCTACTTTGACCGGTGCTTGTGTCGTAGCTCTAGGCCATGTGCGCTCAGCGGTATTTAGTAATGACGAAGATGTATTATTTGAGCTTGAAAATGCTAGTGCACAATCAGGCGATCTTATCTGGCACATGCCGATGGATGACGACTATCAGTCATTGCTTGACTCGCCTATCGCTGATATGCAAAACATCGGTGGTAAAGGAGCTGGGGCAGTGACCGCGGCATGCTTCTTATCGCGCTTCATCGAAGAAGGTCAAGCTTGGGCGCATTTAGACATCGCTGGTACCGCTTGGATCTCAGGTAAAGAAAAAGCCTCGACTGGTCGTCCAGTACCGCTATTTATGCAATATCTAAAAAACTGTGCAGATATGGCATAATAGTTAATTTATGATTAACTTCAAAAGGTACGTAATAGAAAATGCTTAAGTACACAAAATGTCAAAACTAAAAGTTAGCTTTTATGTGTTAAGCGAGAGTAAGGCCCAAGATTTCTTGGGCTTTATTTGTCAGCTAACCCAGACCGCGCTGAACAAGAGCACGCAGTCGCTCGTTATCCTTGCCGATAATGAGCCTTTGCTTGCTGAGCTTGATCAAGCGTTATGGGCTAATGATGCGGCAAGCTTTATTCCGCATCAGCGGCTGAACGCTGAGGGTAATGAGTCAAATGCTAATACGTCAATTGATATGACTGTTGATTCTGTAGCGCCGGTGCTACTGGCTCAGCAATTGCCGTCCAATTTCAAAGGTATCGTTATTAATACCACCGCTCGTCCGGTAAATGAGTTTATGGCAGCTACTAGCAATGTCTCACTTAGCCGTATACTTGAAATTATCCTACCTGATGAAACTAGCGTCGCTCAAGGACGCCAAAAATATAAACACTATCAACAGCTAGATTATGAATTAACGCATTTTAAGGTTTAATTTTTTAATCGCTTCTTAACCCTTCAATGCTAATAACTCATTTTATATAAATCCGTTTAAATAAATAACTCTCCATAACTTGTCATCCTATCTCTAATCTTTCTCATATCCCCTTTTATAACTTCTCTCATAACCATCCTTAATTAATCTTCCTCCTCGCTATAATCTTCTAGCAGAGCATTAGGCGAATATCACAAAAAATGCTAATATCTGTCGATTATTCTAGCGTTCTGTGATTTTCTTACTATTGTTTTTATTAGAGGTATAAAGATGCGCTCATTGATAGCGATGTATCAACGAATAGGCCTAGTGCCGCTGATTATTGTAGGTTTAGTTTTAGGAGTATTAATCGGTTGGTTAGCGCCTAATGCAGGTATAGCTTTAGGGATATTAGGGACTTTATTCGTCGGCGCTCTGAAAGCAGTGGCGCCTATACTTGTGTTTGTGTTGGTCATGGCCGCTATTAGCAAACAGCGCAGTGGTAATGAGGTCTATGTTAAGCCCGTACTTATCATGTATCTTTTTGGCACCTTTTTGGCGGCATTAACTGCTGTTGGGGCAAGCTTTTTATTCCCGATTGAGATGGTGTTAGTCAATGCTGATATTGAGCAAGTACCACCTGCCAACCTTAAAGAAGTACTGAGCAACTTATTGCTGAGCTTAGTCGCCAACCCCGTCAATGCGGTTGCTAATGCCAACTATATCGGTATCTTGGCTTGGGCGCTGATTATTGGTTTTGCGCTACGTCAAGCGAGTGATACTGCGCGTACTGTGGTGAGCGACTTTGCTGATGCTATCTCACAAGTGGTGAAATGGGTCATTGCTCTAGCACCTTTTGGTATTTTAGGTCTAGTTGCCAATACCGTCGCTGAGACAGGCTTTGAGGCACTAAAAGGCTATGCCAATATCTTAATGGTACTAGTTGGTTGTATGCTGTTTATCGCTCTAGTAGCCAACCCTTTAATTGTATTGGTTAAAACCGGTAAAAACCCTTATCCGCTAGTGTTTACTTGTCTGCGTGAGTCTGGGATTACCGCCTTTTTTACGCGCTCATCAGCGGCCAATATCCCTGTCAATATGAACTTAGCTCGCAAACTTGGTCTGCACGAAGATACTTATTCGGTCACTATTCCACTCGGCGCGACTATCAATATGGCAGGCGCAGCGATTACCATTAACGTGTTAACCTTGGCGGCGGCGCATACTTTAGGTATTGAGGTGAGCTTTGCATCAGCCTTGCTGCTAAGCTTAGTGGCGACAGTGAGTGCTGGCGGCGCATCGGGGGTGCCTGGTGGCTCGTTGCTACTCATTCCACTAGCCGCAAGTCTGTTTAGTATTCCCAACGATATCGCTATGCAAGTGGTAGCTGTTGGCTTTATTATTGGGGTCATTCAAGACTCTGCGGAGACGGCGCTCAACTCTTCAACGGATATATTATTCACGGCAGCGGCGGATCCAAAATACGCACGTTAATTTGATTAGCGCTCTTTAATTAGCAATTACAGTAAAGACGTTTGGAAATAAAAAAGGGGCATTTTAGCTGCCCCTTTTTTTATGATTTAAATTTTTCTGACCAGAATAGGCCGTGTTGAATATTAATTACAGCTCATTATTTTGAGCTCTCAATATCCACTTCTATCATAGTCGTTTCGCTATCCCACTGACGTTTGAATTGACGCAATTGTTCTACCTCATTTAGTAGCTCAAGTATCAAGCCGATAGCCGGTACGCTCGCTTCAAAGTCGCGGCTAAGGCGTGAAGCGCGGCGCACAGTAGTAAGCTGATAGCCAGTGAATTTTTCACTTTCAGGAACATCATACTCAATGATATTTTCTTCTATCAAAGCGATAATCCATTGTGGCTCTTGACCACAAGCGGATACTAGCTCATCGAAACTCATAATTATGTCGGTTAATTCAGGCGAGTGTTTCATCATTATTATCCTCGTTTATGCTTTATGTCATATCTGTAGTCATGCCAATCTTACCAATGCTTTTACAGCTGTACGCTATACCCATGTCGCTCTTTTTGGTGACTTTAAAAACTAACACCCTAGCGTTAGTTAATTAGCGACTGATATTAGTATTCTTAAGAGCTTGCTTAAGTTGCTCGTAAGCTTGCTTGTCAGCGTCAGTGGTGATTTCTGGATTAATAATATTTAGAGTTAAATATAAATCTCCAGCTTGCTTAGCCGGAATACCTTTACCTTTTAGACGTAGATTGCTGCCTGACTTGCTGTTGCTAGGAATAGTAACGCCTAGAGTTCCAGCTGGGGTAGTGACATTTATTTTTTCACCCAATGCCGCCTCCCATGGCGTTATATTGACCGTTTGATAAACATTAGCGCCCTCTAAGCGAACATTGGTGGCAGGATTTATTTTTACTTTTAGGAATAAATCACCGTTTTTGCCATCACCAATACCAGCAGCGCCTTGTCCAGCTAAACGGATTTGCTTACCGTCTGTAATGCCTTTAGGAATTTTTATCTTAAGCGTTTTATTATCATAACTGACACTACCGTTAGGCTGACGAACTGGCACGTTCAACTTAATACTATAATCATCGCCACTATATACGGATGCTAAATCGACATTGATCTCTGCATGCTGATCCTGACCTTTGCTATCTTGCATACCACCACCGAATTGATCAAAACCACCTTGTTGACTATTCGCTGAACCACGTGCGCCGCGACCAAATGCAGAGAAGATATCATCGAAGCGAAAGCCGCCACCGCCAAAAGCCTCGCCTTCACCGAACTGATCTTTGATATCCTCCCAGCGAAAGCCTCCTTGTCCAGCGCCGCCTGCTTGACCGCCAAAGCCACCTGCGCCACTTTGACCAGCAAATGGATTATCGAGCATGGCATCATACTCGCGCCGCTTATCCTTGTCTCTGATGGTCTCATAAGCGTTATTGATCTCAGCAATCTTATTATCAGCGTCTGGATCATCACTGACATCAGGGTGATATTGACGGACTAATTTGCGATATTTTTTCTTAATATCAGCATCTGAGGCGTCTTTTTTCACTCCCAAAATATCATAATAATTTTTTTCAGCCATTATTTTTCCTTATAATTTTATTTGGAGAACCTTTATTAAAAACCTGTAAAGTTAGAATAGTCTGTTTCTATAATAAGACTTTTTTCTGTGATTTCAATTTTAGTCTTTGGCTACAGCCTCTTTGTTACTTTACTATCAAAAGCTATAGCATAAATTTATATTGTAGATTTAAGTTTACCAATTACATTGTATAGAAAGCTTTAAGAAAGTAACTTTGCTTATTAATCAACAATTTACAATGTAACCGCAATTTGACTTAGCCGATTTTTTACACATCTGTAAGGATATAGTAAGTTTTATCTTGTAGACTACCTGCAATGTTTACACTCATAGGGAGTGAAAACAATATAGGCAAGAATAGCTGTCTATTCTATCAATTGTATATAGGTATTAAATGTCTTATTTAATCAAGTCTTTAGTTATCATGTTGTCACTGGCGTTGAGTACCACCGTTTTTGCTGGTAATACTAGCTATTACGGCAGTAAGTTCCATGGCAAGCGTACCGCTAGTGGTAGTATATTTAACATGAACTCTTTAACCGCTGCGCATAAAACCTTGCCTTTCGGTACTAAAGTAGAAGTGACTAACAAAAAGACAAAGCAGAGCGTGATAGTGAAAATCACCGATAGAGGCCCCTTTACTAAAGGGCGTATTCTTGATTTATCTAAAGCCGCTGCTGGTAAAATAAACTGCCAACTTTGTACTACTAGTATGAAGATATTATCTTATGGTGATGGCAAGTATCGTAGACAGTAATAGCATAGTCTGTCATACCGTAACGACTAATTTGGTTATAATTGAAAAAAAAGGGAGAGCTTGCGCTCTCCCTTTTTTGTGCTGTTAAATAGTTAAGCTTCTCAAGCTCTAGCCAAAATCCGCTTCCATTTCTTCTAGAGTCGTCATTGCTATCAGCAAACTCTCCTCGAAGTCACTATGCTGCTGCTGTAAAGCAGTTTGCTCATCAAGTAAGCGCATCAAATCTGCTTTACGACTCTCCTCATACAGATCAGTATCAGCCAGCTTAGTCTCCAAACTTGCTAGCTGCTCGTCGAGCTTAGTTAAAGCCTTTTCGGTATTTTCAATATCACGGCGAATGGGCGCGGTTAATTTGCGTTGTTCTGCCGCTAGTTTACGCTGCTCTTCTTTAGTTAGAGTGCTGCTTGTATTACTAGGCGCAGCTGCGTTTTTTTTTGCGCGCTTCTGCTCATCTTTAGCTTCTTTGCCACTAGAGTCAGCATTATCTGTTTCACGTGAAACAAACTTCTTGTTCTCTTTTTTATTCTTAGCTTTTTTGTCCGTGTTTTTATCTTGCGAGTTTTCTTGCTTGCGCTTCTCAGCTAGCCATTTACCGTAGTCGCTGATATCGCCCTCGAACTCCTCGATTTGACCATCGTGTACTAGATACAGCTCATCACAAACGTTAGCGATTAGCTCACGATCATGCGAGACTAGCACGACTGCGCCCTCAAAGCCTTGTAAAGCTAAGGTCAAAGCTTGACGCATCTGCAAGTCTAAATGGTTGGTCGGCTCATCAAGTACCAACACATTAGGGCGCTGCCAAACAATCAGCGCTAAGGTCAAACGCGCGCGCTCACCACCTGAAAACAGCTCACTAACGGTGTCAATGCGATCACCACGAAAGTCAAAGCTACCCAAAAATGAGCGTAAAACGGCGTCTGAGGTTTTGCCCGCTAAACGACGTAACATCTCTATCGGCGTAGCTTCGTTATCCAAAACGTCCATTTGATGC
>CBETCF010000058.1:0-11261 GCA_965534785.1 uncultured Psychrobacter sp. | reverse complement strand
CAGTAGAATCTCCGGCATGGCAAGATTGGCTTGAGTTTATGACAGTATAAAAGCTAACAGGTCTCACTAACGAATAAGACTTTTACTAAAAAGTAAAAGTCTTATTTTGATAAAGCTTAGCTGTTACAGTATTTATATCTCTTATTCCTATTAGTTTAAGAGATTAACTGGTTGCTTCACTTTCACTGACAATGTCCGCCTCTAATTCCGACTCTTCTTCTGTAAGGCCTTCTTCAGAGCCTTCCTCATCAAAGTCAACGTCGACAGGCGCCTTATCACTTTTCAATAACCAAGCTTGTAATGGCTTAATAACTAATAATTGATCCTTAGTTATCTGTACTGCCAGTCGGCGCATCTCGATATCAGTACCATATCTAAGCTGCTCTTTAGCTATTGATACTACGGCTAGCTGATGAGGCAGCATAGCGCGTGCAAAAGCTAGATCCGCATCTAAAGCATTAATACCAAGCCTAATTCTATAATTCATAGAACCTACAACATCTGCGTAGCCTTGCTGCATAGCCTCGGTGTTAGGCTTAGGGTTGGCGGTATCAGGGTGGCTAGCAAGCCACTTTCTCATAACGCCAATCTTTTCAGATTGAGAGTCGATGACCTGTTGAGCCAGCTGTCGCATTTCATTATCTGTACCATACTTTAGCTGTAGTTCTGCCATGCTTATAGCCCCGCGATGAAGACCAAGCATACTTTTTGCAAAAGCGGTGTCTGGATCATTGTAGCCCATACCTATCATGATCTCATCGTTCATTCTACTCATGGCCTTGGTATAGTCTTCTGTCAGTCTTACCATATCGACACTACTATTATTGATATCATTCGCAATGGCTACTTCATCTTTATTAGTGTCGGTAGTCGGGGTCTCTACTACGCTCTGAGTAGCTGTTGCCTCCGTCACAGTGTCATTATTATCCGACTTAGGCTGACAGCCACCTAGCGCAAAAACAGTTATAATGCTGATGGTGAGCGCGGTAAAACGAGATGAGCAGGTCATAGTAGTCCTTAACTTAAGCGGGCGTAATCGGTAACGTAGCGTCAAAGAAGTGCATGAGAGAAAATGGTAGTTAGATACTAGCAGATAAAGCTATAGAGTTCGAGATAGTGATTATTAAATATACCAATGCTTAAGCTACCAGCCACAAATGGCCTTAGCTAGTCTACAGCCTAATCCATAATACCCAACTGTTGACAGCGCTCAGTATTTAGATGAATGCGCACAAATTCTCCGACAGCCAACGATCCTAAGTCAAAACCCGCCACTGACCAGCGAATAAGACGCAAGCAAGGTAAGCCTACTTGTGCAGTCATCCGTCTAACTTGACGATTTTTACCCTCATAGATAGTTAGCATCAGCCAAGAAGTGGGAACATTTTTGCGCTCACGGATAGGCGGGTTGCGTTGCCAAAGCGTGATAGGTAGCTGCTCTTCTGTCACCATTACTGCTGTCGCAGGCAAGGTTAAGCCATCCTTTAATTTTACTCCGTTCGCTAATTCCTCTAGCTGAGCTTGAGTTGCTATTCCTTCGACTTGTACTAGATAAGTCTTGCCTTGCTTATGCTTATCATTGGCGAAGGTTTTCGAGTTTGGCGGTTGAGTAATAGCTTTATTCACCCGGCCATCGCTAGTTAGAATTAACAAGCCTTCTGAGGTCGCATCTAATCTACCAGCTATGCGCAAAGATCTATCAGTGAAATATTCTGATAGCGTGGTGTGATCATTATTACTATCATCACGAAACTGGCTTTGAACGCCATAAGGTTTGTTAAATAATACTAGGCTTGAGGTGGCCATAAGGTGGACACTCCTAATTAAATGAAAATCAAAGACAGTCATACTAACAATCTTTAGCAAAAAAAACACCTCAACAGTCTTTAACCATTGAGGTGTCATCGTAAACTTAAAACGCTAAATTACAGTAAATGGTCAGTTCGGATAAGTAAACAGCTGAACTGACACTAACTTAGCGTCTCAATCATTACTATAGTGAATCGATAGCTTCGTTAAATAATTTACTAGGACGCATCGCTTGCTCAGCTAGCTTCTCATCAGCCATAAAGTAGCCTTTGATATCTACACTCTTGCCTTGAGCGTCATTCATCTCTTGGACGATAGCTTGCTCATTGCTTGCAAGGGTTTCGGCTAACGGTGCAAATTTCGCTTTTAGCTCCGCATCTTTGTCTTGAGCAGCAAGCTCCTCGGCCCAGTACATAGCTAGATAGAAATGGCTACCACGGTTATCAAGCTCACCAGTTTTACGTGATGGCGACTTGTCATTCAATAGCAGTTTTTCAGTGGCTTTATCTAATGAGTCTGCTAGTATTTGCGCTTTGGCATTGTCATCGCTCTTAGCTAAATGCTCTAATGATTCGGTCAATGCCAAGAACTCGCCTAGCGAATCCCAGCGTAGATGGTTTTCTTCTACTAGCTGCTGAACATGCTTCGGTGCAGAACCACCAGCGCCGGTCTCAAACAAGCCGCCGCCTTTCATTAAAGGCACTACTGACAACATCTTAGCACTGGTACCCAATTCTAGAATAGGGAATAAGTCAGTCAAGTAATCTCTCAAGATATTACCGGTAGCTGAGATAGTATCGAGACCGCGAGCAACACGCTCTAAGGTATAACGCATAGCACGAACTTGTGACATGATTTCGATATGCAAACCATCTGTGTCATGATCTTTTAGATACATATTAACTTTTTTGATCAGCTCGTTCTCGTGTGGACGATATGGGTCTAACCAAAAGATAACTGGCGTATCTGATTCACGAGCACGGCGGACGGCAAGCTTGACCCAGTCTTGAATAGGCTCATCTTTGACCTGACACATGCGCCAGATGTCGCCCTTTTCAACACGTTGTTCCATCAACACTTCGTCAGTTTCTTCGTCAACAATACGAGCTATACCAGCATCGGCTGCTTCAAAAGTTTTGTCATGTGAGCCGTATTCTTCCGCTTTTTGCGCCATGAGGCCAACGTTTGGTACCGTGCCCATAGTAGTTGGGTCAAAATTGCCATGCCATTTACAGAAGTTGATCATCTCTTGGTAGATACGCGCAAAAGTAGACTCAGGCATTACTGCTTTACAGTCATACATTTTGCCATCAGCGCCCCACATTTTACCGCCCGAGCGGATCATTGCCGGCATAGAAGCATCAACAATAACATCACTTGGTGAGTGGAAGTTAGTGATACCTTTGTTAGAGTCGACCATCGCTAGACGAGGGCGATGTATTTGGCAAGCATGCAAATCACGCTCAATCTCTTCTCTTAGTGACGTTGGAAGTTCTTCGATTTTATCGTATAAAGAGGCCATACCGTTATTGACGTTGACGCCCAACTCTTCAAAAAGCGCGCCATGCTTTTGGAAGGCATCTTTATAATAAGTTTTGACCGCGTGACCGAAGACGATAGGGTGTGATACCTTCATCATCGTGGCTTTTACGTGCAAGGAGAATAAAATACCCGCTTCGCGGCAGTCTTCCATTTCACGCTCATAAAATTCAAGCAGTGCATCTTTACTCATAAACATCAGATCAATGACTTCTTTATCAAGTAAAGCTATCCCTGTTTTGAACACATGAACCGTGCCATCATCAGTGATACGCTCCATACGTACCGTGCGCGCTTTATCCAAAGTCATCGACTGCTCACCGGCATAAAAATCACCTTCGTGCATATGTGAGACGTGCGTTTGTGACCACTGTTTCCATTCGCCCATAGAGTGCGGATGTTTGCGGGCATAATTTTTGACCGCTTTTGGAGCGCGTCGGTCTGAGTTACCTTCACGTAATACTGGGTTTACTGAACTGCCTAAACTCTTGCCATAACGACGACGTAGCTCTATTTCTTCGTCCGTTTCTGGATCGTCTGGGAAGTCAGGTAGCGCGTAGCCTTTAGCTTGTAACTCTTTGATAGCGGCTTTGAGCTGCCCAACAGAGGCACTGATATTTGGTAGTTTAATAATATTAGCGTTCGGATCTTGGGTTAGTTTACCAAGCTTCGCTAAGTTATCAGGCACGCGTTGCTCTTCGGTTAGGTAGTCTGGGAATTCAGCCAGCACACGGGCAGCAACAGAGATGTCACTACTCTCAACTTCAACGCCAGCCGTTTGAGTGAAGGCCTTGACAATAGGTAAGAATGATAGGGTTGCAAGCGCTGGGGCTTCGTCGGTTTTGGTATAAATAATTTTTGACATGTTATTAGATTATTCCTTTTGGTTGTTATTAATACTTTTCACAGTCATTGATAATAAGTCATGACTGCTACAAATAGCTATTGCTGATAGCTGTTAGGTGATCAAAGCTGTGTTTCAGATATGTAGCCAATCGAAGCTAATCCACTCTAATAAAGTCATAGAGCTATTTTAATGGACTGTTAATGCGCTACTTCTGATATAGCTTGTGGGCAATTTTAACATTAGCCTGCGTAGAACAACAGCGACACGACTGTTTTTTGCTATAACAACATTAAAATAGTGATTTATAGCAATAATTAGTAGTCATAAGCAATCATAGCTATAATAAACATTCGTTATGGTCCAGCTAAAGAGTTGACAACACCTCAATAGTTTTAGCCGTGGAGGTGTTGTTTTATTCAATTACAATAGTAATGCTGAGCTTATAACGAAGCTAACGCTTCATTAAATAACTGGCTTGGGCGCATGACTGCTTCGGCTAGTTTCTCATCAAAGAAATAATAGCCATTGATATCTACAGGGCTACCTTGAACATTATTTAACTCTTTGATAATAGTGTCTTCGTTATCAGCTAGTTTTTTGGCTAACGGCGCAAATTTTTCTTTTAGCTCGCTATCTTCATTTTGATTAGCTAGTTCTTGCGCCCAGTACATCGCTAAGTAGAAATGACTACCACGGTTGTCAATCTCGCCTGTTTTACGTGATGGCGATTTATTAGTCATGAGTAGCTTTTCTGTCGCGGTATCTAGTGTATCTGACAGTACTTGCGCTTTAGGATTGTCTTCATGAATAGCCAAATGCTCTAACGACTCCGCTAAGGCCAAAAATTCGCCTAATGAGTCCCAGCGTAAGTGGTTTTCCTCAACCAACTGCTGCACATGCTTAGGTGCTGAACCACCAGCACCGGTTTCAAACAAGCCACCGCCATTCATAAGTGGCACGATAGAGAGCATTTTTGCACTAGTACCTAACTCTAAGATTGGGAATAAATCGGTTAAGTAATCACGTAAGACGTTACCCGTAACTGAGATCGTGTCTTTGCCGTCTTTTAGGCGCTCTAAAGTTAAGCGAGTCGCTTCACGGACAGGCATGATACGAATGTCTAGACCCTCAGTATCATAATCTTTTAGGTAGCGCTCTACTTTTTTGATTAAAGCGGCATGATGCGGACGCTTTTTATCTAACCAAAATATAGTAGGTAAGTTGCTGGCACGAGCACGAGTGACGGCTAGTTTTACCCAATCTTGAATCGGCGCATCTTTTACCTGATTCATACGCCAAATGTCGTCTTTCTCTACTTTATGCTCGGTAAGTACGTTGCCATCGCTATCGAGCACTTGCACTTTACCAGAGGACGGGATTAAGAAAGTTTTGTCGTGCGAGCCATATTCTTCCGCTTTTTGCGCCATTAGACCAACGTTCGGCACTGAACCCATAGTTGCTGGATCGAACGCGCCATGTTCTTTACAGAATTTGATGGTTTCATCATAGATGCAAGCGTAGCTACTATCAGGGATAATGGCTTTGGTATCATGAAGCTCATTATCAGCGCCCCACATTTTACCTGAGCTACGAATCATCGCTGGCATGGATGCATCGACGATGACATCACTAGGAACATGTAAGTTGGTGATACCTTTGTCAGAGTTCACCATTGCAAGATCGGGGTTGCTCTTGTAGATGCTCTCGATGTCGGCTTCAATCTCTTTGCGCTTGTCATCAGGTAGCTCTTTTAATTTGGCAAGCAGATTACTAAAGCCGTTATTGACGTTGACGTCTAATTTTTCAAAGGTATCACCGTGCTTTTCGAACAGCTCTTTAAAAAATACTTTTACCGCTTCACCAAAGATAATAGGGTCGGAGACCTTCATCATCGTAGCTTTTAGATGTAGTGAAAATAAGACGTCTTCTGCTTTAGCGTCTGCTACTTGTTCTTCTAAAAACTCAACCAAGGCTTTATGGCTTAAGATAGCGGCGTCAATCACTTCACCTGCTAATAGTGGTGCTGGTGCTTTTAGCTCAGTGACTTCTCCATTATCAGCGGTAAACTCAATACGGTAATCCGTTGGCTCATCGACGGTTACTGAGGTTTCAGTATCAGCAAAGTCGCCATGATCCATAGTAGCGACATGAGACTTAGAATCCGCACTCCATTCACCCATTGAATGCGGATGGCTTCTAGCATAAGCTTTAACCGCTTTTGGCGCACGGCGATCGGAGTTACCTTCACGTAGAATGGGGTTGACCGCGCTGCCTTTGATTTTGTCGTAACGATTACGGATGTCTTTTTCTTCTTCCGTTTCTGGATGATCAGGATAATCAGGTAAGCCGTAATCTTTATCCTGTAGCTCTTTGATAGCGGCTTTTAATTGAGGAACAGAGGCGCTGATATTAGGCAATTTAATAACGTTGGCCCCAGGGGTTTTCACGAGCTCACGTAGCTCTCTAAAAGCGCTAGGAATACGCTGCTCTTCAGTAATAAAGTCTGGAAATAACGCAATGATGCGACCAGCTAAAGAGATATCAGCGGTTTCGACATCAATGCCTGCAGTTTTAGCAAAAGCTTCTACGATAGGTAAAAAGGATAGGGTGGCCAGCGCTGGGGCTTCGTCAGTTTTGGTATAGATAAGTTTTGACATTATATATTTATTCCTTTAGGTGGTAGTTAATAATAAAGCTCAAATTGAACAGTGGCATATAGTACTGAAATAGCGTTAAAACTTGCCTATAACATTTGGAAGGTAATAGGCTATGCCTTTAGATAAAAGACTAGATGGGTGGTCTCTTGGAGAATTCTGATTCTGCTTAGAGTTTTTTATAATAAGCTAACTTTAAAGAGATATTTTAACTATCGTACTGGAACGGTTTGATAAATATTTGAGTTCCTTAGAAGGGTTTTTAAACAGCATAAAATCAATGATAAGTAGCATATTGAGTTGATAGATTATAAATTCAACTCGATGTCAATATCTCAAAATGAACTAGTAATAGTATGATTGCTAATATCTCATATCTTTTAATTATATTACACTATTAATAGCCTTATTCTAGCAGTCATCAGCGTCAATAACATCCTTTCAAGCGCAATAACTTTCGTTTTTGCGTTATTTTTTTAGGGTAATTAATACTAATAATACCATTACCTAAAAATTTGCAAATTGTGACAGCATTCCTGTCCAATTTTGTTAGTCTAATGATTACTTAAAGTATAAATAATAGTAGGTGTCATGAATTTAGAGTATGCACTAGTAGGCGATATGAGTTGGCAAAGCCAAGCAGCTTGGCAGACACCTGACACGCCATTCATGTCTTTCGACTTTTGGCAGGCATTGAGTGATACCGGAGCTATCGGCGAGGCAGCAGGGTGGTTGCCTATATTTGTATTAGTGCATCGTACGGCTCAACCTGCTAATGCCGCTAGTGATGACGCGATAAAAAGTGGCGATAAAAATATTGTTGAGCCGCTGGCGGTGATGCCTGTATTTGTAAAAGGTCATCATCAAGGCGAGTTTGTGTTTGATCATTCTTGGGCGCAAGCTTATGCCCATTATGGACTTGATTACTATCCGCGTTTAGTGACGAGCGTACCTTATACCCCTATTACTGGTCAGCGGCTGTGGTTAGCAGCAGGCGAGAGCATAACTACTGAAATAATACAAACTGTTATCGCTGGAGTGGATGATATTGCTCAGCAAGTCGGCGCTTCTAGTTGGCACTGCTTGTTTGCTGAATCTGAGTTGGCAACAATAGCCGCTTCTTCTAGTCAAGAGATTGCAAAGGCCATCAATAATAATCATACCGCTTTAGTTAATGAGAATGCCAAAAAAGATTTAAAGAGTAAGCAGTCGCTACCGATATTAGAGCGTCAAGGCTGTCAGTTCTTGTGGCAAAACCATCATTTAAGAGCAGACAACCCCTTAATCGCAGACGATAACCCATTCACAGATTTTGATAATTTTTTAGCGACCTTAAAGGCTAAAAAACGTAAGACTATCCGTGCCGAACGTCGCAAAGTTGCTGAGCAAGACATTAATTGTCAGCGCAAATGTGGCGAGCAGATTACTGATAGCGATTGGAAAGCTTTTTATCATTGTTATGTCATGACTTATGCGGTACGTGGGCAGCAGCCTTATCTGACGCTAGATTTCTTTATGGCGCTAGCTAAGAGTATGCCTGAGCATTTGATGCTGGCACTAGCTTATGACAGTGCAGGCGAAATTATCGCTAGTAGTCTGTTCTTATATGATAATCCTGAAAGCCAAAATGCTACTCTCTATGGACGCTATTGGGGCGCGCTCGCTGACTATGACAGTTTGCATTTTGAGCTTTGTTATTATCAAGGTATTGAGTTTGCCATTGAGCAAGGTTTGCAGTATTTTGATCCGGGTACTCAAGGCGAACATAAGCTAGTTCGTGGTTTTATTCCGACGACTACGCATTCCCTACATCGCATTTATGATGAGCGTTTCATTCCGGCGATTAGTGATTTTTGTCGTAAAGATCGTTTACACATGGCGCAATATCGTCAGCAAGCGCATGAGGCTTTGCCCTTTAATGCCGATAATATGCCAGTCTTCGATAGCAATAAGTGAGCCAGTTGTCAGATAGCTTTCTAGCTAATAACCTTAACGTTTTAATGCCAATAACTATTATGCCAAGTTGCTCTTCCTCTCTAGCTACATCATTATTACCACCACCGAAGCTGTTACCTTGGCTCAACGCTGAGGGCTCACTGACAGCGATGCTTGAGAAAAAATCAGGCCAGCCATTACGTGTAGAGCGCTGTTTTGAAGGCTATCGGCTACTAACCTTGGCACAAAAGAAACAGCTAGGTATTCTAAGGCAGCAGTACAATAGACCGATACTGGCTTGGGTGCGCGAATCGCAGTTATATGGTGATAGCGAGCAGCCTTGGGTTTGGGCACAAAGTATCTTTCCGCTAACTAGTCTGCAAGGGTCTGCCAAGCGCCTACAGCAGCTGAAAGGGACGCCCATCGGTTACGTGCTATTTAAGCGTCGCCAGACTTTGCCCAATCAACGGTTTATATCCTGTTCCGATAAAGGTTGGCAGCGGCAAACGCGCTATGATTGGTACGGTAGAACTCTGCTAATAAGTGAAACCTTTTTGCCAACCTTTTCAATTAGTATTGATGAATAGTTTATTAGATCTTAGCTGCGTAAGCAGTGAATAGCTTTATCAAAAATTAAAATAAGAAAACTAAGTTTTCCTTCTTTACTCCCAACTATACAAACATTTAATTTGCGCAGCTTAAAGTGAGCTTTTTGCGCTCACAGTACTAGATTTCATGTTAAACTCAAGCTACAGCAAAAATTAAGGGGTTAGCACCCTCGAAACCATTGCTGAGTAGTGGCTAAACACTAGCTCACCCTGATTATTTTCAAGCTAATTTTATTAGCTGACCCTATCATTTCGTTTCTAAAAACTCTCGTTTTATAAATCACTTTATATAGGACATAACTATGTTTAAAGATATCTCTATAAAAGAATTTGATCCTGCATTGGCTGAAGCCATGGAAGCAGAAAGCAAACGTCAAGAAAGCCATATCGAGCTTATTGCCTCAGAGAACTATTGCTCACAAGCAGTGATGGAAGCGCAGGGCTCAGATCTAACCAATAAGTACGCCGAAGGCTATCCGGGCAAGCGTTATTATGGCGGTTGTGAGCACGTGGATGTGGTTGAGCAATTGGCTATTGACCGTGCTAAAGAATTATTTGGTGCTGAATACGTTAACGTACAGCCACATTCAGGCAGCCAAGCGAACTCTGCAGTATTTTTAGCGCTACTTGATGCCAATGACACTATTTTAGGTATGAGTCTAGATGCGGGTGGTCACTTAACCCACGGCGCGCATATTAACTTCTCAGGTATCAACTACAACGCGGTACAGTACGGTTTAGTTGAAGGGACTGGCCTTATCGATTATGATCAAGTTGACAGCTTAGCGCGCGAGCATAAGCCGAAAATGATCATTGCGGGTTTCTCTGCCTACTCGCAAGTCGTTGATTGGCAGCGCTTCCGTGACATCGCTGATGAAATCGGTGCTTACTTCTTAGTGGATATGGCGCACATCGCTGGTCTTGCCGCTACTGGTGCGTATCCAAATCCAGTACCTTTCGCTGACGTGGTTACGAGTACTACCCATAAAACCCTACGTGGCCCGCGCTCAGGTATCATCATGTCACGCGATGACAAGCTAGCCAAAAAGCTAAACTCTGCTGTATTCCCAGGCAACCAAGGTGGCCCATTGATGCATGCTATCGCTGGTAAAGCGGTTTGCTTCAAAGAAGCGCTTGAAGATAACTTCAAAACTTATCAAGCGCAAGTGGTAAAGAACGCGCAAGCTATGGCAAAAGTCATCATGGATCGCGGCTATGAAATCATCTCTGGTGGTACTGAAAACCATCTAATGCTTATCAGCTTAGTTAAGCAAGAAATGACTGGTAAAGAAGCTGATGCATGGCTAGGGGATGCTTTTATTACCGTCAATAAAAACGCAGTTCCTAACGATCCAAAATCACCATTCGTTACTTCTGGTATCCGTATCGGTACGCCAGCATTGACGACTCGCGGCTTCGATGAAGCAGACGTAGAAGACGTGGCAAACTGGATCTGTGATGTATTAGACAGCCGTGGTGATGAAAAAGTCATCGCTGATACGCGTGAAAAAGTTAAAGCTATCTGCGCGAAAAAGCCTGTTTATGAGAAGAATCAGTAGGTCTTTTTAGACGCTTTTAGACTTTTGAAAATCAAAACCGCTTAGCTTGTTGCTAGGCGGTTTTTTTGTGGTTGAAACGGAATATAAAAGTTTGTTTTAGGTTGATGCTTTTGTAGGTTGGTGCTTTAGCCCAGCATAGTAATTTTGCAAAATATAGAAGCTGGGCTAAAGCACCAGCCTACGGTATAGCTTGTTGATTTAGATAATTATCAATAACTACCCTTTACTGTATTTAAGATCTATTTTTCGTAGGGTGCATTCCATGCACTATCTAGCTAATCCTTCTTCAAAGCATGACTATCTTCTAAAA
>CBETCF010000057.1:0-11317 GCA_965534785.1 uncultured Psychrobacter sp. | reverse complement strand
ACGACGTAACATCTCTATCGGCGTAGCTTCGTTATCCAAAACGTCCATTTGATGCTGATTAAAGTAACCCAATTTGAGAGTGTCAGAGACTTGATAGCTGCCTGACAATACGCCAAGCTCGCCCACCAAGGCTTTAATCAAAGTGGATTTACCAGCGCCATTCATTCCTAGCAAGCCCAGACGCGTATCCGGCGTCACTTGTACGTTAGCATTGTATAAAAGCGGCGTATCACTATAACCGATATCAGCTTTGGTCAGCTCAATCAGTGGCGTGCTCATGTGCGCTGGCGGATAGAACTGAAATGAGAACGGATTGTCCGCCATCATTGGTGACAGCTCCGCCATGCGCTCTAACTGCTTGATACGGCTCTGCGCTTGCTTAGCCTTACTAGCTTTGGCACGGAAACGACGGATAAAGTCATCTAAGTGCGCCTTAGTCGCTTGCTGCTTCTCAAATGCTTGCTGCTGCTGCGCCATGCGTTCATGACGAGTACGGATAAACTGCTGATAATTACCGGTATACATAGTGATTTTTTGTTGTTCAACATGCAGGATGTGACCTACTGTTGCATCCAAAAAAGTCTGATCATGCGAGATAACAATTACTAAGCCCGTAAAAGCATTAATCCAAGTCTCAAGCCAAAGAATAGCGTCTAAATCCAAATGGTTAGTGGGCTCATCAAGTAGCATTAGATCGGCGCGGCTCATCAAAGTTTTGGCTAGATTTAAACGCATACGCCAACCGCCCGAAAAGCCTTCTACCGGTTGCTCGTGTTGAGTAGTTTTAAAGCCAAGGCCGGCCATAATTTGTGCCGCTTTAGTTGGAGTGCTATAGCCATCGATTTCGTCGAATTGTTGATAAAGTATAGGGATTTGTTCATCACTAACGCTACTCAAATCACTCAACGCTTCATTGATCTCATACCATTGCATATCACCGCTTAACACATAATCAATAGCGGTTTGGCTACTGGCCCCAACTTCCTGCGCCATATGCGCGACCTGCCAACTATCTGGAATACTTACCTCACCTTTATCGAGCGTCACCTCAGTATCGCCAGTGCCCATTTGCGTCAATAACAAGGCAAATAAGGTGGATTTACCGGTGCCGTTATTGCCCGTCAAGCCAATTTTGTGGTTAGGGTGCAGCTGAAAACTGGCATCCGAAAATAACACACGGCCATCACGGCGAACACTAACGTCTTTAAATTCGATCATAGGAGTTTTTATCTCAAGGGTTTAAAAATTTAAAAAAAGGAGGTTGCAAATAAGTAGCGGTAATTATAAAAGCAGACTTGCAAACTGCCTCTATCATCAACGATCTAACAGCAAGAAAAGTCTCATCGGCAAGCAAAGGCTTGTTAATAGCCAAATAGTGCCCCATTTATAAAGAGCAGAGACTAGTATATGTTCAATAGGCTCTATAATTGGCGGCTATTATTTCAAACGCTTAGCCGATAGGCAAACAATTAAATAACTATTTCATTTTTAACTGTTTTATAGAGGCTTATGTGACTATTTTCAATGGCTAATGAGAGTGACTCTTCTTATAAGTCTTGATAAATTAATAGCAGCCCCAATTGTGATATACTGCCAAAATACTACTGACATCAGGCAGTTAAGCATTAGCCAATGAGGTAATCATGACCGAATCAATAACCCAATACGATCCAAATTCTAGCCAAGCTGTTGATCCTACTATCTTGAGTCTGACCGATAGTGCCGCACAAAAAGTACGTCGCCTACGTAAAGAAGAAGGTGACAACGAGCTTATGCTACGTGTCTATGTCACTGGTGGCGGCTGCTCAGGGTTTTCTTACGGATTTAGATTTGACAGCGACTTAAACGAAGACGATGCCAACTTTGATAATGGTGATGTCACTTTAGTGATTGACTCACTCAGCTATCAGTACTTACAAGGCTCTACCGTTGATTATACTGAAGGCCTAGAAGGGGCACGTTTTGTGGTGGAAAACCCTAACGCCACCACTTCTTGTGGCTGTGGCTCGTCATTTTCTATCTAAAAGACTGCTTTGATATTGACTGTTTAGCTTAACTTTTTTTCAAATGGCTTTTTACAAAAGCACCTATCTTATTGTTAGGTGCTTTTTAGTCTAAAATTTAATCTTAAGTGTCTCTTTATAACTGAATTGGATAAAGCATCGGATGATGCACCGCGTATTCAATATAAAAATACAGAAAAATAAGCGTAAATAGCTGCAATTTCTTTATATTTTGCCTGCTATTTCCTAGCCAGTTTTACCGTTAAATTTGGTGGAACTAGCCTTAGGTAAAGCTTATCGTATTTGTAATTGTCCGTGGTTTTCATGGCGGCTTTAAGCTAAACTGACGGCATTCTTAATCTAATATCTACCTCTTTTATGGTCAAACGCCAGTTGCGTTTTGATCTGCCATAATAAATAACAATAGATGACTATTATGAGTAATTTTGCAACTAGCGCTGAGAGCTTAACTCGTGAGAAATTAAGCAACTTTGATAGCTTTAAAATACCTGACTGGTTTGATAGCCAACTGTTAATGGGTATGCTACGCGGTATCGAAAAAGAAGGATTGCGCGTTAGACCGGATGGATTTTTGTCACAGACGCCGCATCCGCTAAAGCTTGGCTCAAAACTCACTCATCCGTTCATCACGACCGACTATTCTGAAAGTCTACTTGAGCTGATTACCGATCCCAGAACGACGCCAAAAGATACTTTGGCTATGCTACGTCAACTGCATGTGTTGGTCTATCAAGCCATGCCTGAAGGCGAGCTGATGTGGCCGTTATCTATGCCTTGTATGCTATCAAGCGATGATGAAGATATTCCACTAGCCGATTATGGTAGCTCGAATACTGGCAAGCTGAAAACTTTATACCGTAGTGGCCTTGGTATCCGCTATGGTCGTCGTATGCAGACGATTGCTGGTCTCCATTATAACTTATCCTTTGGTGACGGCTTGTTTGAGCATTGGCAAGCCCAACTACCCACAGCAAAAAATCAAAGCTTAGCAGAGTTTAAAAATGATAAGTATTTAGGACTGATTCGTAACTTTAAGCGTTTGACCAGCTTATTGCTTTATTTATTAGGAGCGAGTCCGAGCGTCTGTCCTTGTTTTATCGCTGGACGCGAGCATGATCTAGTGCTGATGAACGACTCGACTTATTACAAGCCGACAGCTACTAGCCTACGTATGGGTAAGCTTGGCTATACCAATAGCGTCCAAGAGCACTTAGATATTCGTTATAACAATCTACCTGAGTATATCGATGGTTTGCGTCGCGCCATTCAAACGCCGCACGATAGCTTTACAGCGCTTGGTCTAAACGACGAAGCCGGTAATCCTATCCAGATCAATGATCATATTCTACAGATCGAAAATGAATATTATAGCCCCATTCGTCCCAAGCAAATCGCTGAGCGCGGTGAAACCCCTACCGAAGCGTTAGAGCGTCGCGGTATCGCTTATGTCGAGTTCCGCGCGATAGATTTGGATCCTTATAGTGATGTCGGTATTCGCCTATCCAGTGCTTGCTTTTTGGAGGTTATGGCGCTGTATTGCTTGCTCAATGAGTCGCCAGATCTAATGCCTGAAGAAGAAGAAGAGCTAGCTATCAATCTTGAGCGGGTGGTCAATGATGGTCGCCTTGATAACTTGCATGTTCTCAATAATGGTACTGAGCAATCGCTACAAGGTTGGATGCTTGCGCACCTAAATAATATGCAGCCGTTAGCCGCCTTACTTGACGCCCATCACGGTGGTAATGATTACCGAGCAGCCGTAGCGCTAATGCAAGGTAAAGCGGGTAACTCTGAGTCGACTATCTCAGCGCAAGTTAATGCAGATAGCAAACGTTTAGGCAGCCTGTGGCAGCTAGGTTTTACTTTAGCCCATCAACATCGTGATGCCATACTACAGCATACTTTAAGCCCAAATATCCAAGCTAAATACGAGGTGGTCGCTGAGAAGTCACTATTGCAGCAAGCAGAGCTTGAAGCCAATGAGACCGAAGATTTCTTGGACTTTATCGAACAATATCGCTAGTGCTAGTTTACTCTAGCCATGTAAGCCTATTTGTTTGATCACAGCTGTTTAGCGATAGCTATTTCGTCCTGCTACCCAAGAGTGTTTATTCAATGCAAAGCCTAACTTCTTATCGCAGTTTGCAAGTATTTTTAGTTTTAATGGCAGCTATTGGCATGGGCTATGCCTTGCTGTTTTTGCAGCAACACATGGGCCTTTCTCCTTGTCCACTATGTGTTTTTCAGCGCATTGGCCTAATGGTGATGGGTGGCTTTGCGCTAATAGCAGCGCTATTTAATCCCAAATCGAAACTCGTTAAATTGGGATTATGGCTAGCTAGTTTGGTCGGTATCGGTTGGGCTACTGGAGTTGCTGCACGTCATGTCTGGCTACAGCACCTGCCAGCTGACCAAGTCCCTTCTTGTGGTCCAGGCTTGGATTACTGGTTAGATACTTTGCCTATGCAGCAAGTCCTGAACCAAGTGTTTTCCGGTTCTGGTGAATGTGCTGTCGTAGATTGGACCTTTTTGGGACTTAGTATCCCAGAGCAATCTTTGATATTTTTCACCTTATTAATCATTGTGCATTTATTGATATTATTTCGTATTGTCCGTCCTACAGCCTAAAAGCTGCTGCCGCTAACAAAAATAGAACATTAGCGTAATTCCACTTTGCTATCTTATGCTAATAATTTGCGCTCGATTGAGAATAAGCGACCGACTATTTATTGCTGACTCAATAGAATTTCCTTCCGCTATCTAACAATGACACTTCGTAACATTCACGCTGTTTAATGAAGTTAAAGTAAATAACAACTTTTATTAGTAAAGCTGATCTAAGTGATTGGCTGTTACTTAAACTCTATCTGTTTGCTGTTGGTATGCTCATGATTTGTTTTTTTTCTAAATTATTTTCAACGACTCGTAATGGCAGTTCTTTTTCGACCTTAAAAATCCTATTGCCGCTATCTTTTGCGGTGCTTATGCTAGGCTGTGATGGCCACTCCTCTGCTCCCGCTCCTGAAAAAAAACCAATCACCACAACAACTGATGATAGTAATCAAAGCGCTAGTGTGGATGTAAAGCAGGATAATAGCGATAATAATATAAAGTCCAATTCAGCTACCGATACCGTTGATATTACAGGGGGCGAGTCGCTTATTACTGCTGCTAAACCAGATAGAAAGTCAGCAACTGGCTCGCTCAATAACTCTGAGCAAGCGAGTAGTAATAAAATGCAAGCTACTCTCATTGGTGATTATATGGGTATTATGCCTTGCAGTTTTTGTGATAGTACGCAAGTGCTAGTCAACCTATTTGCAGATGGCTCAGTAGTTAAGACTAGTACTTATAATAATCCGCAAAAGCCTACTGCCTCTCTGACTGAGAACGGTATTTACCGTCAAGATAGCGACATTATCACTATCGTTTATGATGATCAGCGCATTGAGAGCTACCTTATTCAGAATAGTCATTTAGTATTATTAGACGATGATAAAGTCGCCGATACTGACTATACTCTTTCACGCAAATAAAAGATTCAACAGATTCATTTTAAACAAATAATATTTATTGAGTATTAGTCTCCATTACCTACGCCTATATTCTAGGCGTTTTTTTGGGCGCTTTTATTGGTTATCTGTTAGGGTTTACTTTACAATAATGTGCTTATCATTGGTGCTTAACTCTCCTTCTATCTTTTAACGTTATTCGGTGCGAAACGTCTATGCATATTCATATTCTTGGTATTTGTGGCACTTTTATGGGCTCGCTAGCCTTATTAGCCCGTGATCTTGGCCATACGGTGACTGGCTCCGATGCCAATGTCTATCCGCCGATGTCTACCCAATTACAAGATGCTGGCGTGACCATTATGGAAGGCTATCACGTAGAGCATTTGCAACCTGCTCCTGACTTAGTAGTGGTGGGTAACGCTATGAAACGGGGCATGGAAGTCGTTGAGTATATGCTCGATGAAGGGCTGCGCTATACCTCAGGGCCGCAGTTTTTGTCTGAAGAAGTTCTGCAGTCGCGTCATGTGATAGCGGTAGCGGGTACTCATGGCAAGACTACCACTACTACGATGCTCGCTTGGATACTGCATTATGCTGGCATCGATACTGGATTTTTGATTGGCGGTGTGCCGCTAGTTGATACTGAGGATAAGCGTTTGCAGCAAGTCTTTGCGCACAGTAGTTATTTAGGAGCAGATTCTCAGCCGTCTAATGCCACTACTACTGATGCTAAAGCGACAAATTTAGGCTACTTTGTCATTGAAGCGGATGAGTACGATTCAGCGTTCTTCGATAAACGCTCTAAGTTTGTGCACTATCGTCCGCGTACTGCTATTTTGAATAATCTAGAATTCGATCATGCTGATATTTTCGCTGATCTCAATGCCATTCAAACTCAGTTCCACCATATGCTGCGCATGATACCGGGTAGTGGTCAAATCATTATGCCTGCCGATACTCCTAGCTTAGAGGAAACGCTTGCCAAAGGCGTGTGGACACCGGTATGGCGTACCACTATCACTGATGGTAGTCAAAATAATGAGAAGCAGGCTCAAAGTGATCATACAGCTGCTGATTGGCAAGCCAAGCTAATTAGTGCTGATGGCAGTCAATTTGAAGTTAGTTTTAATGGCTTCGATGTAGACAATACTGATGAAGCGGTAAATAATGCTACAGGGCTTGTTGATTGGACGATGAATGGTATCCATAACGTCAATAATGCGCTAGTAGCCGTCGCTGCTGCTTATAATGTCGGCGTAACTGTCACTACTGCTTGTGCAGCACTATCTGCCTTCGCTGGTATCAAGCGCCGTATGGAGCTGATTGGCAATAGCAACGATATTTTGGTCTTTGATGATTTCGCTCATCATCCGACTGCGATCACTACTACTCTAGATGGCGCCAAAAAGAAACTGGTCGGTAGAAAAGTTTGGGCTATTATCGAGCCACGTAGTAATACTATGAAGATGGGTATCCATCAAGATAGTTTAGCGCCTTCAGCCGCTTTAGCCGATTATACGCTTTGGTATGAGCCTAGCGGTCTGGAATGGGGACTTAAAGAAGTGATAGCACAAGCGCAAGCTAATAATAGTGACTTAAGCCATCAGCAGGTGCTTAGCAGTACCGAGGCTATTATCGAGCACATTAAAACTCATGCTAAGTCAGGTGATGCTATTATTATTATGTCGAATGGCGGCTTTGAAGGTATTCATCAGCGCTTGTTATCAGCTATAGATAAATAACACCGCGACTTTATCGCTGCTTTTTAACAATGCATTTACCAATTTAGCTCATAGAATAGCAAATCTGCTTTATTTATCACATAGCCCCTACACTAATAACACTTTGCACTTATTCTTATTATTGGGAAACCATTACAATTCAGTTATTCACTAAGAATGTTAGTTAATAAATTAAAATAATTAGAGTGGGAGAATAAAATGAGTTTTATATGGATGATTATTGTAGGCTTAGTAGCGGGTCTCTTAGCTAGAGCGATCAAGCCAGGTAATGACGCTATGGGTTGGATTATGACTATTGTACTAGGTATTGTTGGTGCAATGCTCGGTGGCTTTGTAGCCAGTCTTATCGGTATTAATGCTGATGGCGGCTTCACTGGTCTGATCTTCTCGGTTATTGGTGCTATTATCTTGCTATTCCTCTATGAGATGATTATGAATAGACGCCGGGTATAACACAGGCTTATTTATCTCTGACAATGTCAGCTTTAGCACTTAAGAGAAATTAAATTATAGAGACTGATTTAGTTTAGATAATTTACGTCAAAAGGGCCTTATTAACTTAAGGTCCTTTTTATTGGCCTATGCAAGGGTCAAATTAGCCTGAAGTTATTGATAATCGTTACTTTTGTCCCCATTATACCTTATAATAACGCCCATTCTATTCGCATTTCTGAGGTGAGCCGCCATGGCATTACTCCCTATTCTAAGCTATCCAGACCCACGTTTGCGCACTATTGCTGCGCCAGTAAAAGAAGTCAATGCTGAGATTAAAACGCTAATCAGCGATATGATTGAAACTATGTATGACGCTGAAGGTATCGGTTTAGCCGCATCGCAAGTTGATCGCCATATTCAGCTTATTGTGATGGACTTGTCAGAAAACAAAGATAAGCCAGTAGTGTTTATCAATCCTAAAGTGACACCTTTGGTAGAAGAAAAACAGCCTTACGAAGAAGGTTGTCTATCGGTTCCTGAGGTTTATGATAAAGTTGAGCGACCAAACAAAGTACGTATTGAAGCTTTGGATGCCGAAGGTAATGCTATTGATGAGATAGCAGAAGGTCTATTAGCCGTTTGCATTCAGCACGAAATGGATCATCTTAACGGGGTTATATTCGTCGATTATCTATCACGCCTAAAACAAACGCGTGCGCGTGATAAAGTCAAAAAAGTGCTGAAAATACGTGAGAAGCAAGGCGAGAAATCAGTCGCTAAACAGCCAGAAACCACTAACGTCTAAGTTATTATTCATTAAGTGTACACGAGAGCTTATAGCCTTCGTCTACACTTTTTTTTGCGCGCTTTTTGTCAGAACTATTTCTCCTATTTACCCCAGCATTTTTATCTTTAATAAAGGTTTACTATTATGACCATGATTAAAATTGACCAATATTTTGACCAAGCCGCTTGGGGGAAATTCACTAAAGCCGCTGAGGGCCGTGAAACCCCGTTTTTGGTAGTAGATCTGAATCGTATTAAAGTTAAATTTAATGAAATGGTTGGCTTATTCCCTGACGCAAAAATTCATTATGCGATGAAAGCTAGTCCTGCAGTGGAAGTGATTGAGCTATTAGCAGAACTAGGTTCGAACTTTGATTGTGCTTCTATTTATGAGTTAGACCGTGTACTTGATTGCGGAGTTGACACTAGTCGCATCTCTTACGGTAACACTATTAAAAAAGCGCAACATGTCAAATATGCTTATGATAAAGGCGTACGTCTGTATGCAACCGACTCAGAAGCGGACCTAAAGAATATCGCTAAATATGCCCCTGGCTCCAATATATTCGTCCGTATTTTGGTAGAAGGGTCAGATACCGCCGAATGGCCGTTATCGCGTAAGTTCGGTTGCCATCCTGATATGGCCGTCGAATTACTAACTCAGGCGCGCGAATTAGGCTTAGTGCCTTACGGCGTGTCATTCCATGTAGGCAGTCAGCAAAAGTCAGTCACCGTATGGAATGACGCTTTGGTAATGGTCAAAGACATCTTTGAGCAGCTTTTAAAGGAACAAGACATTAAGCTACAAATGATTAATCTAGGCGGCGGTTTCCCTGCTAGATACCTAAATCAAGTCAATACCATACAAGACTATGCCGGATCAGTAAAACAGTATTTGTTAGATAGTTACGGTGCTGATGATATGCCCGAGATTATCTTGGAGCCAGGGCGCTCATTGGTAGCAAGCTCTGGCGTGTTAGTTAGCGAAGTGGTACTCATTTCACGCAAAGCCCAGGATGAAACCACGCGCTGGGTCTATACTGATGTTGGACTGTTTCAAGGCTTAATCGAGACTTTAGGCGAGGCCATCAAATACCCTATTTACACTCCCAAAATGGCAAACTCTAGCGAATCTGGCAAAGTAGTATTGGCAGGACCAACTTGTGATTCAGCAGATATCATGTACGAAGAGACAGATTATCAGCTGCCACAAGAGCTTGAGATCGGTGATAAAATCTATTGGTTAGCGACTGGCGCTTATACCAATTCTTATTCCTCCGTTGAGTTCAACGGTTTCCCGCCATTAGAAGTAATTTACGTTGATTAATTTTTGATAAGTTAGTTCATAAAAAAAGCGCAATACTATAAGTTTTAGTATTGCGCTTTTTTTATGTCGTATGGTTTTTCTATTGAGATAAACTACTGTACCAATAGCTGAATAGGCGCATTATTATTGCTATTAACGGTACGACTGCCACCGTAACTTGAGCTTTGATTTTGGCTATTCCGGTTAATCTCGCCGATAGTTACCCATTGCCCGCGCGGCACAATAATGGTGCTGTTAAGTCGTTGCCCTTGAATGGCGCGATTCTGATTATAGCCAGAATTAAAGCTTACCAACTTTTCTTCTGCTTGCGACAGCTGTACTTCCACTTGCCCGTTAGGAAGTAATCTAGGGACTACTGCTATGCCTTGCGTCGTCGGTAATAGCAATTGTTGCTGAATGATGATTTGCGTTGAAGGTCTATTATATGAGGGATAACTGTTAATCTGATAATTTTGCGTTAGCGAGTAAAGCGTATTGGTACTAATGCTTGCCACGCTACCCGAGAGCGTTTGCACTTGATATAAGCTATTATTTTGCTGCTGACTATTACTTTGATTAATTATCCCTGCGCCCTGAATACCACGGTTGCTAATGATTACGCGACCTTGATTGATATTGCTCTGTACATTAGCGCTATTACCTACCCGTACTGCTACCGTTAACGATTGCGGCTTAGTATCTATTTGCGCTAATAATTGCTGCACCGCTCGATAATTGGCAGCGCTCGTTTGCAGTACTAGCTTGCCCTGATAAGTCGTCACGCTCCCACCATCACGGCTATTATTGAGCTGTTGGCGTACCGTTGGCAATAGAGCTTCACCACCGTAAGTATTGATGACATAGGTTTTATAGGAAGCGGCTTGGGCTTGAGAAAATAAAGCGAAGCTTAGCGCTATCACCATTGAGATGACGATAAAGTTATTTTTACTAGTTTTCATCGCCTCCTCCTTATTAATATTCTTATCAACTACTTAAACCTTACTCATTCAAGCCAAGCACATCTTGCATATTATACTGTCCTGCTTTTTGCTGGACGATCCAAGTGGTGGCACGCACAGCACCAGCCGCAAAAGTCATTCGAGCACGAGCTCTATGGGTAATTTCAACCACTTCGCCATCAGCGATGAACATTACCGTATGATCGCCAATGATCTCGCCACCGCGAATAGCATGAATACCAATAGTACCTTTTTCGCGAGCACCGGTCTGCCCTTCGCGTCCATAAATGGCAACCTCTTTTAGATCTTGCCCGCGAGCTTCGGCGACCGCTTCCGCCATCATGTAAGCGGTACCGGATGGCGCATCTATTTTATGCTTGTGATGCGCTTCAATCACTTCTACATCAGCCTCATCGCCAAAGGCTTTGGCTGCCATAGCCAGTAGCTTTAGCGATAGATTAACCCCAGTAGAGTAATTGCCGGCATAAACAATGGGAATATGCTTACTAGCTTCAGTTAATACTTGCTCTTGCTGCTCGTTGAAACCAGT
>CBETCF010000056.1:0-11373 GCA_965534785.1 uncultured Psychrobacter sp. | reverse complement strand
CCTAACCGCTGATACAAAACATCGTACCAAGTAAGGGTATTACCTAAGAAACCCCCACCTCTTTAGGTAGCGGGTAGTTCATATATTGTTAATCCGTATGTCATATACTATTAATAGTACAAAATTATTTTCCTCACAATGAAAACAGCTTATTATTCTTACCAACTCTAAACGCAGATTTACACTTTTTATCTTAAAAATAGCAGGGCTATCTTATAGTATAGGTTAATAAAGCATTACCTAATCAAGATCAGAATAGAGTAGGGTTAATGAGAATAAGCGAAATGGTTTTAAGTAGTAAACGGCCTCATCGAAACAAGCCATAAATACAATAAATATTAGGAGTAATACTGTAATGGACGTAGCGTCATTATTCAAAAAAGGTATAGAAAAACAACTATTAGATGTCGATGATTATATCTTTATGCCTGAACGCGTAGATATGGCCATTGATGAAGGGAACTTGATTTGTATATTGAATAGCGATGGTAGCGTAAATATTTTTTATACTAAAGACGGAATTACTGATGTAAGAGCTGCGGCTCGTAAGCATCCTTTTACTGAGTTTGAAACAGAGCTGCATCATGGCATTTATGATGACGTTATCGATGACTTAGTAGATGGGGTGAATGATATTATAAAAAGCCATTCTAAGTATTTCCGCCGTAGTCGGATCTTACCTATGGCAGCTGCTATAGGAAGCGAGGCGGTGATTACCGATGCTGATAAATATTAGCTGATTAGCTAGTGACTCACATGACTGTCACGAGTGATATCAGTCATTGCTATAAGACGATAAAAGGGCGCGTTATGATTGATTAACGCGCCCTTTTATTGTTTTTTTTAATGACTACTAGACTACTTAGTAAAGCTGGCATAACAACTTTGCAGCGATTTTGCTACGACTTTAGCCACTAATTGAGTCCGGTAACTAGGGTCGATTGCTGCATTGCCCAACTCTACAATCGTCACTTGCTGAGGGGCTTGTTCACTAACGCAGCCACATACTCTAGCTTTGACCGCTTCTTCTTGGCTATCGCTCATAGCGGCACTAGCAATGCGCCAAGCGCTTTGGCTTTCAATTTGACTGCGGCACTGGTTATCAATAGCCGCTTTGAAGACATTCATGCCAATCTCATTTGCGGTACCAATAGCATTGCCAGCATTATTATTGTTAGCACCCGTTGTAGCACAACCTGCTAAAGCAAGAGTAGCTAGCATAGTGGTCGAAATTAACAGCTTGTTCATAAGTATATCCCTTTAGATAGAATCGACAATAGGCAAAATAGCACGCTAATCTTGTTATGGGAAGTAGGTATTAATGCTTAATAGGTTAAGCACAAAAACAAGACCAAATAAGATAATTTATCCTAACTGGTCTTGTTTGCTATTATTTGCCGCATGTTATCTGACTTAGACGTTTTTACTACTTTCTCTTTGCTGAATCTCTTTCGCTAAGTTGTAGCACTCGTTAATATGATCGCCTGCTATCTTTTTGAAGATAGTATAACCCATAGTGGCGGCAACTAGCTGACCCCCTAATGGGATAAATTTAGTCACTTGTTTAGCAGCAATACGACCACCAAAACCTTGGATAGTCTTTTTGACGATACCACGGGTTGCCATTAAACCTGCAAAATCAACAGTACGATTTTTTAGCTCGTTCCAGTGAATAGCACGAGACTCAAGATCAACGGCACCTCTACGATTCTCTAATAGCCCGAAACGCTCACTAATCTCTGGTAATAGCATAGTCAGCATACTGGCATCAACAGCAACATCAAAAAAAGGCACAGGAATAATAGCAACACCGGCGGAGATTCTGGCACGCTTCTTAATTAACTTTAGACACTCTTTTTTGACTTGCTCTAAATCAAGGTTGGGATCAATAGTATTGGGAAGTTTTTCAGCAGTAGGGGTAGTTTTCATAAAATCATCCTTATAAAGTCGTGCAATAATTGTTAATAGATAAATAGTTCGGTTATCGAAGTTAGTTATCATTTTAGGGATTTATCAGCGCCACACAATCATAGCTTTGTAGCAAATTGCAGAAAAATAGCTAAAAAGTGCACGGTTTTTGTAACGAATAGCTTTAAGTTAAAAAACTAATATCTATTCGATAATGAGAACAGCGTAAGATTATTGGGCTCTGATTAGAGTCTAATAAATTAGAAAGTAACGGCCGATATAGTAACAGTCAAATTAACATTGTGACTAACTCTCAAAGCCAGTAGAATACCGCTATGTTAAATTTAATCCCCCGATTTACCGGTACTCACATCGATGAGTTGCCCACCGCGCTACAGTCGCTAGCGGCCCACTCTTTTACTCTAGCTCGGCTTTATGCTGGACGCGGAATTACCGATTCTGATGAGCTAGAAACGAGTTTATCCGCTTTATTGCCTGCTGAAAACCTGCATGGTGTCGTTGATGCGGTACGTCTGCTTGATGAAGCTATTGATAGTAATAAGCGTATCTTAATCGTTGGCGACTTTGATTGTGATGGTGCTACTAGTACAGCGCTGATGATGCGAGCACTTAACGCTATGGGCGCTCAAGTAAATTTCTTAGTGCCTGATCGTTTCAAGTATGGCTATGGTTTAACTCCTGAGATTGTCGAGCTAGGAATAGAGACTTATCAGCCAGAAGTGATTGTCACCGTTGATAACGGCATCTCTAGTCATGAAGGGGTGGCACGCGCACAAGCAGATGGCATTACGGTGATTATCACAGACCATCATCTGACGACTAAAGCGACGCCTCCTGCTGAGGCGGTGGTCAATCCAAATCAGTTAGAATGCGATTTTGATAGCAAGGCTTTGGTTGGTGTTGGCGTGGCGTTTTATGTGTTAGGTCGACTGGCTAAATTACGCCGAGAAGCTGACAAGTCAACGGTACAAGTTAGCCAATATCTGGACTTAGTAGCATTGGGTACTATTGCTGACGTAGGCGTACTCGATAAAAATAACCGCATCCTTGTCCATCATGGGCTGAATGCTATTCGTCAGGGTCGCGGCTGTATTGGTATCTTGGCCTTGCTTGAGCAAGCCGGTCGTGACCCTAAACAATTAAAAGCGCAGGATTTTGGTTTTGTATTAGGTCCACGTATCAATGCTGCTGGGCGCATGGATAATATGCGTATCGGTATCGAATGCTTATTGACTGATGACTGGGGTAAGGCGCAGCGTTTGGCGCACGAGCTTGAACAACTTAATCGTAATCGTCGCCAAGTGGAAGGCGAGATGCGTAATCAAGCCGATAACATCGTTCAAGCTCTAAGTGAAGAAGATAGCTCAAGCCATAATAATAATGACTTGGAAGAAAGCGAAGACCTCATTATCCCCTCTAAAATCCAGCAAAAATCAACCACTCCATCTAAGCGCAGTATTGTACTTTATCAAGAGGATTGGCATCAAGGTGTTATCGGTATCGTTGCTGGACGGCTAAAGGAGAGTCACTATCTTCCTAGCATTATATTTGCACCAGCTGATACCAAACGTACAGGGCCCGATGATGCGATTAAAGGCTCCGCGCGCTCGATAGCCGGTGTCCATATTCGCGATGCTATTGAGCAAGTTGCAGAACAGCATCCCAATCTCATCACCCATTTTGGTGGTCATGCGATGGCAGCAGGCTTGACCATTCAGCGTCGCAACTTTGAAGGTTTCGTCGAGGCCTTTGATGAGGTGATATCGCAGCTGGATGATGAAGTATTTGCTGAGCAAAAATTTACTGACGGCGCCTTACAAGCGAGTGACTTTAGCTTAGGATTTGCTGAGTATCTCGCCGACGCTAGCATTTGGGGTCATGGCTTTGCGGCGCCAATATTTGATGGCATCTTTGAGGTGTTGAGCTTTAAAATATTAAAAGACAAGCATCTAAAACTATCGCTACGCTATCCTGGCGTGCAATATCCTATTGAAGCTATTTACTTTAATTTTGATAATGATATTTGGGATTATCGTGCAGAAGAAGTGCATATCTTATTTCAGCTCGATATTAACGAGTGGAATGGTAAGCAAAGCTTGCAGCTGATGGTAAGAGATTTGGCGGTGATTGCGCCTTGAATTGAGTTTGCTTACAAATCTAGCCAAAGCATAAATGAGGTCGGCTCAAATCGAGTCACAAACTCTGTGGTAAGCGCCTGCGGTGGTAGCTAGGTTAAAGTACTGATCATAAAGGGTCGCAAAAATGTGCCTGAGTTGACAATTATTTGAATTAGTCAACTAAGCGGATAGAAGGTAGATGCCAATCGAAGCGTAGGGCAAACATGCGCACTGCAAAGATGACGCCAAGCATGATAAATTCATTGAGTCCGGGATTGACGCCGAAATAATCAAGTAATAAATAAGTCATTGAACCGGCAATACTCGCTGAGATATAGATCTCACGTTGAAGCAGTAATGGTATTTCATTACAAATAATATCGCGCAGTAGACCGCCAATAATAGCTGTCCAAACCCCCATCATAATGGCAATCAGCGGCGACATATCTTGGTTGAGCGCTACTTTGAAGCCGATTACACTAAAGGCGGCGAGCCCTATAGCATCAAAAAATTTGAGCGCATTATCGATCTTATGATACAGATGGAAAAATATCTGTAGAATCAGCGAGGTCAAGGTTATTACGATGACATAGTTGAGATCAGTCATCCAAAATAACGGATGGCGATCTAGTGCCATATCGCGCAAAGTACCACCGCCGATAGCGTTAACCATCGAGACTAAGATACAACCAGCGATATCGAAGCCTTTGTGTTGGGCAAGCAGCGTGCCAGCAATAGCGCAAGCAATGACACCTATCATATCTAGTAGGTACAATAAAATATCAGGGAAAATTAAATCGTTAACCATCAGTATTTACCAAGTCATATACTTCTATGATAATATTTTTTGCTAGTGCTAACCATCTTTAGCAAATAGTATTAAGCCTAATATAATAAGTGCAATACCTAGCAGACCCATCGCTGAGGGTAGCGCATTACTAAGAAATAACATACCGCCAATTAAGGCAAAGATGACTTCACTGGCTTGGGTCGAATCAACGCCAGCGACTTCACTTGAAGTCACCGCCCGTTCTCGCGCATAGAGAAATATACTGGTCGCGCCAACGCCTGCTAATAATGCTACTAGCAAAGTATTGAACATCTGTGAGGAGCTGGGGGCTTCAGGGCGCACTATAATGCCTAATAATAGCCAAAATGGCAAACTTCCTAACGTCATTAACCAGACTTTGTTAAAGGCATCTTGTAATAAGTCAGTTTCGATAGCCGGAATACGGCTGATTAGATTTTGTAACCTAGAGGAAGGCTGTTGAATTTTGGCGATAGGTTCGTTTGAGTAGGGGAGACTAACCTTAGGGGTGGTAAAGTCGGTAGCATCAGCAAGCTCATTAGACACGGCTGCTAAAACGGCAGTTTCATTAGCTACTGGCTTAAATCCATTGGCTAGTCGCAGTTCAGTCATCCGCTGCCGCGAATTATAAGATACCTGCCAGACTAGCTGATTGCCAATCGGGTAACAAAATGCTGCCAGTAATGCCGGCAAAGCGCCAAACAGCAGCATGTCTGACATAGAAGCAGTTGCTAGAGCTTCTGTTGCAGAAGCACGCAGACCTTCACTAACATTGACTAAGAGCACGCCAATAAAGACTAGTAGCGCGTAGGCGATAAACTTTTTATCAAAGCGTTGCCCAAAAGCCAATAGCACTAATAAGCTAGTGACTACTGTAAACATAAAGGTCGCCGCGACGACCCAGCCAGCAACGTGATCGCCGGCATAGCAGATACCGGTATAAAAAACGCCAAAGCCAATACTGCCAGTCAAACACCAAAAGCGCCAATGCTGTGCGAAAATAGCACTTAGCGCTTTGATGCGCCCAAAGCCGTGTTGCATAGCAATTATTAAGGTCAACATTAACCACATAAACAAGTAGCGTAGGCTAGCTGACCAAAACCAATGACCCCCAGCGCTACTCATAGCCTCGTTCAATATAAAGGTTGAGCTAAAAAGCGCACCTGCTAGTAACCCTAGCAAAATGAGTTTTACCATCCTTGTATCCTTATGCTTTTTAGCTGCTATATGGCTGTTGAAATCAAATTTATGCTAAATCTAAAGTAATAAGGGTTGTTTAATTAGCAGGCATCAATTGATTATAGTGAATTTACAAAAGATGGATTATAACGTAACAACCGCTATTAAACAGTAAAGTAAACGGCAAAAAAGACGCTAAGGCTAACCTTAAGCATCTTTTTTTTATTTAAACAGGGTTAGTCGGTAACTACCAAACTATAAAGCTTAGTCTAAGCGCAATAACTCATTGACTGCGGTTTTCGCACGGGTTTGTGCATCGACCTTTTTGACGATGATAGCAGCATACAGACTATATTTACCACACTCAGAAGGTAAGCTGCCTGGGACAACGACTGAACCGGCTGGTACGCGGCCACGATGAATCTCGCCCGTTTCGCGATCATAAATCTTGGTTGATTGACCGATGTAAACGCCCATAGAAATGACTGCGCCTTCCTCAATGATAACGCCTTCAACGATTTCAGAGCGTGCACCAATGAAGCAATTGTCTTCGATAATAGTGGGATTAGCTTGTAGCGGCTCAAGAACACCGCCGATACCAACACCGCCTGATAAATGCACGTTTTTACCGATTTGTGCGCATGAGCCTACCGTAGCCCAAGTATCAACCATAGCGCCTTGATCGACATAAGCGCCAATGTTGACATAAGAAGGCATCAATACCGCGCCAGCAGCGATGTAAGAGCCTTTACGTGCTACCGCTGGTGGCACTACACGCACGCCAGCTTCCTTAAATTGTGCTGCTGTCCAATCAGCAAATTTAGTCGGCACTTTGTCATAAAACTGTACATGGTCGCCGGCAGCTTGAACGTAATTGTCATTAAGGCGGAATGATAACAGCACCGCTTTTTTGGCCCATTGATTGACCACCCATTCACCATCTTTTTTCTCAGCAACGCGAAGACTACCATTATCTAATTGCTCAAGTACTTGCTCAATAGCTGTACGCACGTCTTGTGGCATATTGTCTGGGCTATATTCGTTGCGATTTTCAAAAGCTTGTTCAATGGTTTGTTGTAATGACATAGAAATTCCTAAAAGTTAATGAGCAAGGGTGAGGACGTATTCAACACGATCTAAGAGTTTTCACTGTGGCTATTGATCCACACTAAGATATCTTGATAAACCGTTTGTTTCTCTAATTCTTGTAAAGGTTCATGACGCATGTGCGGATATAGTTTTATATCGATATAGATAAATTTTTGCTGTTTTAAACGGTTGACCACTTTTTCAACCCCTTTACCCATATCCCCAATAGGATCGTTTTTACCACTAATAAATAGCATCGCAAAGTCTCTATTGATAGTAGATGCCCAATCCTTATTAAGACCAGATTGCATTAAAGTAAATAGCGTCAAGTAGCCGTTATTGGTAAACTCAAAACCGGCCAAAGGATCGGCTTCATAAGCTTCGATATTAGCCTGATTTTCACTTAACCAAGCAAATGGCGAGGAAGAAATACGATTATCAAGCTTACTGTTGAGTACCTTATTCATCGTGTTAGCAAACAGTGTATTAGGCTTTTTTGGCGCTACTTTTGCGAGCAATTTGTTGATAGGCAAGATTGCGTGAGCTAAAGGGTTGACATCAGCGCTACCCATTAAGATGGCGCCGGCAAAGTTATGAGCATGATGCTTCATTACTGTACGCACAATAAAAGAGCCCATTGAGTGACCCAGAACGAAATGCGGGACATCAGGATGTCGAGCTTTTAGTTTGTCTGCCATCAAGATCACATCTTTTAATAAAGACTGCACCGGATGCTCATTACCAAAAAAGCCAAACTCGCTTGCCGACTTGACGGTTTTGCCATGACCGAGCTGATCATAGGTGGCTACGGCAATACCCTTGTCCGCTAAGAATTGCGCAAACTCGCTATAGCGACCGCTGTGCTCGCTCATGCCATGAACAACCAATAAGGTAGCAGTTATTTCGGTAGCACTATCTGTGGGCTCAAAAAAAGTGTGGTGTAGATAGTGGCTAGTATCCGATGAGGTGATTTGCTCGGTAATACTCATAAAGCTTCCTTGATGAATTTAAATATGAATAATATATATTAAGATTGAAGGGTACAGTACTTTATATTGAGTGGCACATTACTTTATAAAACTATTGCGCAGAACTGTCGTAAATAGTTTTGCCTTCTTTAATGGTTTTTATCACTTTGATATCGCGAATTTTATCGGCTTCTACGCTCAAAGGATTATTATCCAAAATGACTAAATCAGCTAATTTACTAGGCGTCAGAGAGCCTTTGCTATCTTCTTCATAATACTCGTAAGCGGCGTGACTAGTGATCGCTTTTAAGGCTTGATAAGGGCTAGCGCGCTCCTCCTTGCCGATGATTTTACCAGTACGCGAGGTGCGATTGACCGCTGACCACACTGAGAATAAAGGATCTACAGGCGTTACGGTATCATCAGAATGATTGGTATATTTTAGTCCCATTTTGTCAGCAGTCGCAATAGGGCTTGAAAAGTTCGCGCGCTTTTCTCCTAAGTTTTTCACATGCACATCACCCCAAAAATAAGCGTGATTGGTAAAGAATGACGGTAGCATTTTATACTTTTTAAAAGCTTCTAGCTGATCAGGACGAGCAAACTGTGCATGAATGGGTACGGTACGACGATCTTTATCCGCGGCTTGGCCTGTTTTATCTACCGCATATTCGTGAGCCTTGATAATCATATCCGTGGCGCCATCGCCATTATTATGGATAAAGAGTTGATTGTCGCGAGCATAAGCTTTGGCAAACATCTCATTAAGATAATCTTGGCTGACGCTAGGTAAGCCGCGACAATCACTATCACAGTCAGCTACTGGCGTCAGATAAGGCTGACTAAAATACGCCGTCTTACCTTGCGGTGAGCCATCGGCGATGATCTTAGTGCCTTGAACTTTGAAGCCGTTTTGATAGGTTTTCCATTTGAAATCTTTATCGGCTAAGTTTTCATCCAAATCACTGGCGCCTGCGAGAGAGATCAAGTCGATTTTCAGTTTGCCCGCATCTGCTTGTGACTGGAAGAAGTTGATAGCATCGCGGGTGGTGGAGCCGTCCTGCGCAGTAGTAATACCATTTTTGGCATAATAATCTTGCGTTTGCTCAAAGAACTCGGCTTGTTTTGGCGCTAGTGTATTCAGCAGCGTGTACATAAACGGATACATCGCGGTTTCTTGTACCAGACCATTAGGTTCATTTGAGCCTTTAATCCGAGCAATATTGCCGCCCTCTGGGGCTTGGCTATCGGCAGTAATATCCATTGCCGCTAAGCCTTTAGAGTTCGCCACACCCATATGACCACTAGTATGTTGCAAATAAACAGGGTTATTGGGTAGTACGCTATCAATCTCATCTTTGGTCGGATGACGCTCCTCGGCCAATTGGGTCTCATCGTAACCCCAACCATATATCCATTCACCATCAGCAATATTGTTATCTTTTTTATAGGCCTTCAGCGCTTGCAGCATTTTATCTATACTGTCAATATTGCCTACGGGTGGTGGATTCAGATCGGCTTGGCCCACGGTGTTAGAAACCATACCGAAATGGCTGTGCGGATCGATAAAACTAGGTAATAAAGTTTGCTTGTTTAGATCGACTTGCGTTGCATTGTTATACTTTGACTGCGCCTCATCTAAACTACCCACATAAGCGATTTTGCCCCCTTCAGTGACTAATGCTTCGACCATTTCCGGTTGGTCGCTTTCCATAGTAATAATGTCACCGTTAAAATAGACGGTCGCGGTAGTATCTAGGTTTTCTGCGCTTTGGTTATCTTTTGCTAGGGTTTTGGTGGTCTTTTCTGCGGAGGTCTCATTGCTAGAGTTACAACCCATCAGAGCTATTAGCCCAAGGCTTAATAGAGTGGGTTTGAACAGCGTAGTGAGGGTCATTGAGGCTTCCTTAATAGAGGCAGGTGTTAAAAGAGCTATAGAACTCTAAAAAAAATAGCTTGAAAATATTATGGTTACCAATTTAACCACAATGCCTTACAGGGTCAATGTTATTTTATTTACAAGGCTATTAACCCTAAACGAATACTCAACTAAGTAATAATAAGAAACTTATGAAAAATACAGCAGTCAAACGAGCTAAGCATTTACTATTAGCTGGAGGAGGTCATGCGCATATTGGCTTATTGCGCCGTCTTGCCGGCAAGCCGCTAGAGAATATTGATAGCAGTAGCAGTGCAAGTTTGAAGGTTGCTTTGATAACTGAGCAGCCGCAAACGCTTTATTCAGGCATGTTACCCGGTTGGATGGCAGGACATTATCAACTTGATGAAATCAGTATCGACATGATCGAGCTGTGTAAACGCGCAGACGTACAGTTACTACAGCGGCCCATAATAGCTGTCGATGCTGAAGCACAGACTGTCTCAATTAGCAAAGACGAGGCTATTGATTATGAAGTTCTATCACTCAACACCGGCGCGGACACTGATTTGAATTGGTTAAAGTCTAATGGCTCAGAGGTTGAGAACCCTACTATTGCCAAGGTGAAGGTTATTCCAGTACGTCCATTACCTAACTTCGTGCAGCAGTGGCAACAAATCTTGCAAGATGCCAAGCAAGCCAGTCATTATAAACTAGCAATTGTTGGCGCAGGAGCAGCGGCAGCAGAATTAGTCATGGCAGCGCAGTTTGCCTTACAGCAAATCAATGCCAATCATCAAGCTTATCTAGTCTGCGGTGAGCATCTATTAGCTAGCTTTAATAAAACTTTTAGAGCTCGCGTTATCAAGCAGCTACAGCGCCATGATATTGATATTATCTATGAGCGCGCCGAAAGTTTAGCTAATAACCAATTGCTGACAACTAATCAAACACTAGCTGTCAATGCGGTTATCGCTGCTACCGGAGTCATGGGCTCAGCTTGGACCGAGCATACCAACTTGGCAACCGTAGATAATGGCTTTATCGCGGTAAATAGCCATCAACAAAGTATCTCGCATGCCAATGTGTTTGCAGTTGGTGATGTCTGCAGTCGCGTCGATCGTGAGATGGCACATTCAGGGGTACACGCCGTCTTCGGTGGCAAAGTTGAGGCGGATAATCTGTTAGCCTATTTAGCAGATGAGCCGTTAACCAGTTACCAACCCAAAAATCGTACGCTATATCTATTATCTTGCGGCGATAAATACGCTATCGGCAGTTGGGGTAAATACAGTGTACAGGGTCGCTGTGTTTGGATACTCAAAAAGTATATTGATAAACGCTTTGTAAATGCTACATAAGCTTTTTACAAGCTGAGTTTGATTGGCAATTAGCCATTATTAT
>CBETCF010000055.1:0-11553 GCA_965534785.1 uncultured Psychrobacter sp. | reverse complement strand
CTGCATTAGCATCACCTTTAAAGTCGATAGCAAAGCCTCAGCCTTTGAGGCCTATAGGTCGTTTTGCGCCTTCACCTACTGGTGAGCTGCACCTCGGCTCTTTAACCACCGCCTTAGCAAGCTATTGCCATATCAAATCCTTGGGCGGGGACTGGCTATTACGTATAGAAGATACCGATACCGAGCGCTGTGATCGACAATTCACCGAGCAGATATTGATAGACTTAGAAACCCTGAATCTGCAGTGGGATGGTGATGTCATTTATCAGTCTGAGCGTACCGATATCTATCAAGACTATCTCTCATCAGCGCTGGCGCCTTTGACTTATGGCTGTGAGTGTTCACGCAAAACTCTAGCGAACTATTGGAATAAGCGCCAAAATAACTTTGAGCTTAATAGCAGCTCTGAGCAATCGTTGCTCAATCAACAGCCTAATCAACAGCTTTATCCGCGCTGTTGTCTCAATGCCGAACTAGCCAAGGACAAGCACAAACTACGGGTGCAATTACCAGATTATGCCATTGGCTTTAACGATGGTATTCAAGGAATGCAGTGGGCTAATCCGCAGCAAACTTTGGGCGATATGGTAGTACGCCGGCAGGACGGCATGATCAATTATATTCTTGCCGCTAGTATCGACGATGGTTTACAAGGTATCACTCACATTATGCGTGGGCTTGATATTTTACCGATGACTACCGCGCAGATTAGCCTACTACAAGTCGCTAAACTACCGGCTATCAGCCATTGGTATCACTTACCACTGATATGTAATACAGAAGGTCAAAAACTCTCTAAGCAGAACCTAGCACAGCCCATAGATACTCGCGACCCTAGCCAATTGTTAAAGACTGCTCTTGCGCTATTACAGCAACCAGAGGTCGATATTGACACACCAGAGCGTATGCTTACGCAAGCTATTAGCCAGTGGGACAATACATCATTACAAGGCAAACGCTCTTTGTTGACGCCTAAGCCCAAAAAAGCGCCACTAATCAATGACTAGTAGCGCTGTTGTTTGTGCTCGCTGAGTATTGCAAGTTAACTGATTTACCTTATCAATAATGACGACATTGGCTCTTTTCTATTTCAGGACTCTCTTTATAAATCTTCAATAATAGCGCTACCATCACTAAGCTAATCAGCATTGAGGAACCGCCATAACTAAAGAATGGCATAGTTAGACCTTTAGTCGGCATCGCACCCATATTCATGGCAGCATTAATAATAGTCTGGGCAATAAAGATAATGCCAATACCAAAAGCGGTATAACTCATGCGCATCTGCCGACGCTTCAGCGCATTGTAACTAATACGCATTGCACTGCCAATAATCAATGCTTCTAATAAAAGCACCATAGTGACGCCAACGAAACCAAGCTCTTCACCAGTGATTGCTAACAAGAAATCAGTATGCGCTTCTGGGAGATGCGATAGCTTTTGTACACTTTCGCCATAGCCAACACCAGTAAACTCACCGCGACCAAAAGCAATTAGGCTTCTAGCTAGCTGATAATCAGTATCTTGAATATCATCAAAGGGGTCTAAAAACGACAAAGCTCTTGTCAATCGATACTGCACTAAGGTTACCGCTAACACTCCGAGTACACCAACTACCGCCCCTAGCGCTATAAACTGCTTATAAGGCGCTCCTGCTATGTAAAATATCGCAAATACAGTGCCAACGATGACCACTAGTGAGCCAAAATCTGGTTGCAGTAATAGTAAAAAGGTCATCATACCGATGACTAACGATATCCGTAAAAAGCCATCCCAACCATTACGCACCTCAAAAGAGCGCCGCACGACAAAGTCAGCGACGAAGACAATAACCACTAATTTGGCAAGCTCAGCGACCTGAAAGTTGAGTACTCCCAAATTAAGCCAACGCTTTGAGCCATTAATAGGAGTACCAAACAAAGTAGCTATCAGTAATACAGCAGTGACTAATAATAAGAAAAACTGTGTGCCCGTCTGATACAGTGTTTTGAGCGGTACAAACTTATAAGGGACAAAGGCTACGGCTAGACCAATAGCCATATAAAGCAGTTGGTTATTAAAAAAGTACAGCTCTGTCATTCCGCGGCTAAGCGCAAAGGGGATAGAGGCAGAAGCAACCATCAATAAACTCAGCACCATCATGCAGCCAACACTAGCTAACAAAATAGCGCGAGCGGATGGTAAAGAGAGCACTCCATCGCTATTGGCTTTGGCAGCAGAACTTGAGTTTGAACGAGAAAAAAAGGAGAGCGCCATAATATTCAAATATACTAACGAGCAAAAAGTACGGCGTTCATGGAACACCACCATCGAAACGTAGAGGAAAATAAAGAATTACTATCAACCAAAGATCAGTAAGTATTATAGACTATAGATTAGAATAAAAAACCAGTAATATCCATGGCTTATAAAACCTTTAGTGCAACCATTGATTATATTTAGTTCAAGATAAAAGCTATACAGCGGGGCTGGGATACTTTTTATAATATATAGTTTTCTCAGCCTCTGTCTGCGTAGGCACAGCACGCCACAAAGATTTGTACCAGTCTAGCGTTACACCTTAACGTCACTATTTTATTTAGCATCAGCTATGTCTGACTTTGCCAATTGTTGCTGAACTAACTGAGTGAAATACTCACCGCGCTCAGCGTAACCGCTGAATTGATCGAAGCTAGCACAAGCTGGAGATAATAACACCGCTTGCACTTGCGATAGACTGCTATCCGTCACTTGCTTAATAGATTTGAAAGCATTCTCTAAAGTTTCGCACTGATGCAATCTAACGTCTTTGCTCAAGCCAGCTGCTTGCAAATGCTGCTCAATTAGCTTGGCATCTTCACCGATACAAAGTACTTGGCTGACATAGTTATTGATTAGTGGCGTCAATTCACCAAACTGTTGGCCTTTACCTTGACCACCTAGTACCAATAATAGCTTACCATCTTTTGGCGCATAAACCGCTCCTAAACCTTCAACCGCCGCCATAGTAGAGCCAATATTAGTGCCTTTAGAATCATTGAAATAGTCGATATTAGCCACTGAGGCGATATATTGGCAGCGATGATCAAGTCCGGTGAACTGCTGTAATGTGCTTAGCATACTCTCAAGTGGTAACCCTGCCAACTCACCTAACGCTAACGCCGCTTGGGCATTCAATAAGTTATGGCGGCCTTTGACGGGTAGCTTTTCGGCTGACAATAGACGATCAGTACCACGCGCTAGATAAATCTGCCCATCAGGATCAGTGAGCAGGCCATACTGACCTTTATCAGGGGCATGAATACCAGTGCTCAAACGAGGTAAGTTATCCGCTACTAAAGGCCGAGTCAAAGCATCTTCACGGTTAACTACTACCGACTTAGCGCCTTGAAAGATACGATGCTTGGCTTGATGATAGCCGAGCATATCACCATGGCGATCAAGATGATCAGGCGACATATTGAGTACCGTTGCCACTTGCGCCCCTAAATTAGTCACCGTTTCTAACTGAAAGCTTGATAGTTCAAGGACGGCTAGCTCCATGTCTGCATTCGCTAATAAGCTCAAAGCCGGTACGCCAATATTACCGCCAACCCCGACATTGACGCCAGCGTCAGTTGCCATTTGACCGACTAAAGTGGTAACCGTGCTTTTGGCATTAGAGCCAGTAATAGCTACTATGGGCACGCTACAGGCTTCACAAAACAATTGAATATCGCTCACTACTGGAATATTAGCTTGCCGCGCGCCCGCCACCGCTTCTGTCGCTAAGGAAATACCAGGGCTGATGATAATACGCGCCGCTTGTAACAATAATTCGCTATCAAGCCCACCAAATTGACGAATCTCAACCGCAGCGGGTAGCTTGTCAGCTAATGCTGGCGCAGTCTGATTGTCAGTAACTGCGACTCGATAGCCTTGATCGGCAAGATAATGCGCTACTGACAATCCCGATTGCCCCAATCCGACCACTACTTGTAGGCCACTGCCCTTGTGAATCAATGTATCTGTTGTAGCAGAGGTCGACATATACTTTCCTTTTGTGAAGTCATGGGAGTAAATCAGTGCAGCTGTATTAAATGGCAGCTATGTTAAACAGTACTCAGCATTAATGTGATCAATAGCGTCATTATTGACTATTGAGGTTAGTATCATAACGGTATCGTTGATATTTCGGTACTGCTTTTTTGCCACTTTGTGCTATTATGCCCCTGTTTTTATAGCTAATTGCTTAGCTTTTGATTAGTTTAGCATGTTGTGACTAGCCTCATGTCTCTGTAGCTATTATCCCCCTACTCATTATTGGCTTTTGCGCTCATGCAAGTGCCATACCGTCTAACAGCTACAGTCTGTTAAGCGACGCCGTAGCTCTCTTATTAGTGACTGTTGTCAGCCGATAATACCACTGATAATTAGTGACTACTTTTTTGCCTTCTACTCTATGCAGTTGCCGTTTATTTATGACATCTTTTATTGATAACTTACGTGATGAGTGGTTTTCTAACGTCCGCGGCGATATTTTGTCAGGACTAGTGGTAGCCCTCGCCTTGATTCCAGAAGCGATTGCCTTTTCTATTATCGCTGGTGTCGATCCAAAAGTAGGCTTGTATGCCTCATTCTGTATTGCCGTGGTCATCAGTTTTGTGGGCGGACGTCCTGGGATGATTTCAGCGGCAACCGGTGCTATGGCACTAGTAATGGTGGATCTAGTCGCTGATCATGGTCTGCAATATCTGCTAGCAGCAACGTTACTCTGTGGCGGTATTCAGGTGGTCATGGGGATTCTAAAGCTTGGTAATCTCATGCGTTTTGTGTCGCGCTCGGTAGTGATAGGTTTTGTTAATGCCTTGGCAATTTTGATTTTTGCTGCCCAGTTACCAGAGCTTAATCCGATGACGGAACGTGTCGGCATGACAGTCTATATCATGACGGCTGCTGGCTTAGCTATTATTTATCTGTTTCCGCTTATTCCGAAGATTGGCCGTATTATCCCCTCGCCGCTAATCTGTATCGTCGGCTTAACAGCGGTAGCGATGTACATGAATCTAGACATTCGTAATGTCGGTAGCATGGGTGATTTGCCTGATTCTCTACCCGTATTTTTATTACCGGATATTCCGCTCAACCTTGAGACATTGTTGATTATCGCGCCATATTCAATAGCCCTTGCCATTGTCGGTTTACTAGAATCTATGATGACTGCCACTATCGTTGATGATTTAACCGATACGCCTAGTGATAAGAATAAAGAATGCCGTGGTCAAGGCATAGCCAACGTAGTCTCAGGCTTCTTTGGTGGTATGGCAGGCTGCGCGATGATCGGTCAGTCGATGATCAACGTCAAGTCTGGTGGACGTACGCGATTATCAACCTTGATGGCCGGTGTGGTGCTATTAATTATGGTGGTGTTCTTAAGTGAATGGGTCAGTCAGATTCCAATGGCCGCGCTAGTAGCGGTGATGATTATGGTCTCTATCGGTACCTTTAACTGGCAGTCTATTCGTGAATTCAAAACTCACCCTATGTCATTCAACATTGTGATGCTAGCCACCGTCTTGACCACTGTCTTTACTCACAACTTAGCTTATGGTGTCGGTGTTGGTGTGCTGCTGTCAGCCTTGGCTTTTGCTAATAAAATTGGTCAGTTCTTGACGATATATAGTGATTACGATGACAGTAGCAATACTCGCTATTATTATGTTCAAGGCCAAGTGTTCTTCGCTTCTACTACTCAATTCTTAAATAGCTTCGATACTAAAGAAGCCTTAGATACTATTCATATCGATGTTAGCCAAGCGCATTTTTGGGATGTCAGCGCGGTAGATACTTTGGATAAGCTGGTCATGCGCTTGCAACGTGAAGGTATTGATGTCAAAGTAGTTGGACTCAATAATGCCAGTCGTACTTTGATCGATCGTTTCTCTATTCATGATCGCCGCGACATTGGTTTGCTTGATTAGCATCAGCGTTATTAATCACGGTTAGATGAAGACCCGCTCAATAAGTATTTGGGTTTCACTAACCGTGTTTTTGCTTAATTTAATTTAGATAACTTACTTCATTTATAAGCTACGTCATGTAGATAATGTGGTTGCCCTATGAGTAACTTGAAACCTGACAGTGTCATTGCTTGCTTGGACTGTCCCGATCATGTGCAAGCAGTATTGGATGCCAGTATGTGGGCCTCTACTCGCTTGCAAGCGCCGATTGGCTTATTACATTCGATACCAAGCTTGCAGCAAAAAGCGGCGGTAAATTATTCTGGCTGTCTAAATATCGATGATGAAAGTCATTTGCTAGATCAATTCACCAATCAAGAGCACTTGAGCAATAGCGAGCTAAAAGCCCAAGGTAAGCTGTTATTGCATCAAGCTACGGCTTACTGCGAGCAGCATCAGCACAAGCGCAAAACCTATACTTTACACCGCCATGAGACTCTCAGCGAAAGTATTGATTACGTTGATGAAAAATCACAATTAATAGTCATCGGTCACCAAGTGACCTGTAGAGCTACTCTGAGCCAATTGGTTAGATTGAGCCACTGCCCTGTTTTGGTGACTCATGCCCCATTTTTGCCCCCGACTACCGCACTATTTGCTTTTGATAACCGAGCTACTAGTCATAGAATGCTCGCTTGGCTCTGTAAAACCCCATTAGTCCGCTCTTTGACCATTCATATTGTGATGGTTGGTAAAAATAATAACGAGAACTGCGATGCCTTGCGCGAAGCTTATGCGCGTCTAAAACAAGCGGGCATCAGTGCCAAAAAAGCTTTATTAGACTGCCGTGATGTCAGTGCAGCGCTTAGCTATTATCAAAATGAGCATGAGATTGGTATGCTTATGAGCGGCGCTTTTGGTCAATCTCGCCTACGTGAGCTGCTACAAGGTAGCGATACTAAAAAACTACTGAGTAGCACTAAAACACCATATCTGCTTTTTCCTAAGCTAACCGTCTAGTCTGCTCTGCTACTAAATCCCTTTGTACTTAATTCCGCTATTGTCCTGAGCAGCGCTTGCAGCCTCTATGCTACAAACGCTGTGTCATTTTTATCGACAGCTACTATCACCTTATTACTCTCTACTCAATCTGCTGAGCTATTAGATATAGCAAAGCATTGCTATCTTCAGCAATATGCTAATCATCGCTATTCCTTGCTCTGTATGATGTTTTAGTAACTCATCAGGGGATAGCCTCCCTGTAAGCATAGAAGTTAGTTATAATAAAACCCTCTTTAAGCCAATGCCACATTGGCAAACTATCTAGCGATACTGTTTATCCCTCTAATTATGACGGACTATAATTACTCAGATACCAATCCTACCTACCCCCTTGAGTAGGCTTGGCACAATTCTTGAATGATTAATAGTAAGCATAGAAGAGGAGCAACACAGCAAATAGCTGCTGATAGCCCCCTCTTTGTGGCCTCACTCATGTAAGGATAAAACTTATGAAGTTAATCACTGCGATTTTGAAACCCTTCAAACTCGATGATGTGCGTGAAGCGCTCTCTGACATCGGTGTCAAAGGCGTTACTGTCACTGAAGTAAAAGGTTTTGGCCGCCAAAAAGGACACACTGAGCTCTATCGCGGTGCTGAGTACGTGGTAGATTTTTTACCAAAAGTAAAGGTAGAAGTAGCGGTCATCGATGAGATGGTCGAGCCTGCTATCGAAGCTATCACTCGTATCGCTAGCACTGGAAAAATCGGTGACGGCAAGATATTCGTCACTACTCTAGAGCAAGTTATTCGCATACGTACGGGTGAAACCGGTCCTGATGCTATTTAGTAGCATGACAATCGCTGTTGCCCACCTATGGTGCAATAGTTGATTATGAGCGCGCTTAACCGCCGCTAACCACCGTCTTATCTACCGGTCACTTCGGTATCTGCATTGTCAATTCAAGGGGGAATTAAGATGCAAAGTCAGATCTTCGAGCTACAATACGCGCTAGATACGTTTTATTTTTTGATGTGCGGGGCATTGGTCATGTGGATGGCCGCCGGCTTCACTATGCTAGAAGCAGGAATGGTACGCTCCAAAAACACCGTTGAGATCTTAACCAAAAACATCGCTCTATTCGCCACCGCTTGTACCATGTATATGATTTGCGGTTATGCCATCATGTATGGTGGCGAGCTGTTCTTGAGTGGCATATCAGGAGGCGAGACGCTAGTACAAGAGGCTTTAGCCACATCAACCGAAAATGGTTTCGATGGTGACTCAGTCTACTCAGCAGCCGCTGATTTTTTCTTTCAAGTGGTTTTTGTCGCGACTTGTATGTCCATCGTCTCAGGCGCTGTCGCTGAACGCATGAAACTAGGGTCTTTTTTGTTATTTGCAGTCGTTATGACTGGCTTTATCTACCCGATGGAAGGCAGCTGGACTTGGGGCGGTCAAGATGTTTTTGGCTTATACAATCTAACTGAAATAGGCTTCTCTGACTTTGCCGGTTCCGGTATCGTCCATATGGCAGGGGCAGCGGCAGCATTATCAGGGGTTTTATTGTTAGGAGCACGTCGCGGTAAGTATGGCTCTAACGGCGAGATACGGGCTATCCCTGGTGCCAATTTACCTTTAGCGGCACTGGGTACTTTGATTTTATGGATGGGTTGGTTCGGTTTTAATGGTGGCTCAGTACTCAAACTAGGAGATATCGCCAGCGCCAATAGCGTCGCTATGGTGTTCTTGAATACTAATGCCGCCGCCGCTGGTGGCGCTATCGGTGCCCTATTGCTAGCGCGACTGATCTTCGGTAAAGCGGATCTCACTATGCTCCTAAATGGTGCATTGGCAGGGTTAGTCGCTATTACGGCAGAGCCTTCCACCCCTTCTGCTCTGCAAGCAACTTTATTTGGGGTTGCTGCGGGTATCATTGTAGTACTTTCTATTTTGGCTTTAGATAAAATAAAAATCGATGATCCTGTTGGCGCTATTTCGGTACATGGGGTGGCAGGTCTATTTGGCTTATTAATCGTACCGATTACCAATCCGGCAGCGACCTTTATAGCTCAGCTCGTTGGCGCAGTTACTATCTTTACTTGGGTCTATGTGGCAAGCTTACTGGTTTGGATGGTTATCAAAGTCGTTGTCGGTCTACGCATATCTGAGGAAGAAGAGTATCAAGGCGCGGATATAGCCGAGTGTGGTATGGAAGCGTATCCTGAGTTTGTCAGATAGAGTTTCTAGTCTCTACTCTTTTGTAATTTCCTATAACAGTAACGCACGAAAAACCCCGCATAGCCTATAGGTTATACGGGGTTCTTTCTATTTTAACTATCAATAGATCTGGCTATCAATAGTAACGGTTAGCTAACTTATTTCTTTTTCCATTGCTGGCTACGTGAGAATGGACCAATATAACCTTTTAGGTTCAAAGTGCTACCACTAAGACTGGCGGTCATGCGATAGTCTTTACCTTTCTCAGGATCAGTAATAGTACCACCACTATATTTACCACCGCCGTCAGCTTTTAGACCAGAGATAACAGTCATACCAACGTGTTTTTTGCCTTTGGCTGAGTTAGTATCAATAAGCTTACCAGTCAATACACCGTTAGACTCAGTGATTTTGACTAAACCTTTAGGTTTGCCTTCATCAAAAGTCTGCCAAGTAGTATTGTGCAATGGATCTGCGGCAAATGCCATAGTTGCCATGCTAATACCAGCTACTGCTAAAGCGGTTTTTGTAAATAATTTCATAAATCGACTCCCTTCGTACAATGATTGTTCAATAAGTTACGTTATTTGCGCCTGTCTCTTGGTGAAACAAAGTAAATAGAACGGTTTAAGTCAAACTGATAAAAGTCTTAATTGAGGAACTTACTTGTTCTTAGTTAATCGAAACTTTTAACCTCTTAAACAGTACAAGCGCTGTCTAAATACATTATAGGCAATAATTAAGTTTTGCCTAGTAATTTTTTATATCAATTTCTTTCTATATTTTATAATTATATCAAACAGTTACATAAAAGGGTTGTCAATATTATCGTCTAACCGGTCATCTTTTAATTTTGACTCTTCTTCATTTTTATTATAGCTGCCAATAGAAATACTAGAATTTTCATAAGATTTCAAAATACTACTGGTAAGCTCATGTAGCTTTTTTGCTTGCTCAAGACCTGATTCATTGAGGTATAACTCTATATCACCATAGATAATGATTTTATCTTTTTGGTTCTCAATAACTAAGTCACCAATTTGCATACTTTGATGATTATTAGCGAAGGGTTCAATCATAACTTATTCCTTCTATTAATGATGGTCATTGTTAACAGCGCTTAATGACCCTATTTTTGCATTGAAATATAATTTTAAGGCTTGTTAAAAGCTTAGCGGCGCTATATCTAGACTTATTTAAGCTTGTAACTGAACCATTAGCCAATCTACTAACGCCCATACAAATATCAACCATAACGGCTCTTCACTAGGCGTAGTAGGAGCATCTATCGGCTCGCCAGCTTTTAATGGTAGCGCCAAGGCTTGCGCTTTTACCGCATTATCTAATACCGGTAGCACATCTACCCCTATCTGCTCAGTAAGCTCGTCAAGACTAATGACCTCGATACGCTCTGACTCATCATTGGGCGCATAATAAACCCCAGCTTGATCTATAGCTGGAATATAAACCGCTTTAAAAAAGTGACTGGGTACCAACACTTGACCATTAAGGCGCTTGGTCTTCTTGTTAGTAAAAGCTACTCCGGTAATGGTGTAAACCTCACCGTATTGCTGGGTTAAATAACGAGTAGCAGACTCTATATTTCGCCAAATATAACGGTTATTACGCGGTGACTGCGGGGCAATATTAGCTAGACTAAAGCTATCATACTGCTGCGAGCGTGTTGCCATATTCGCATTAGGCGCTAGATGGCCGCGATCATAACCTGACCCTGAGTAATCGACTAACGAAGCACGAGCTGATTCCGGTAAGCGGCTTTCTTCATGAAAGCTGTCTTCACGATCGATCTCTTTGGCTTGGTTTAAGCGTTTTCGAGTCAAATATTCAGCTGACCATAGCGGTGTGCGTGACACGCCTGAGTACATAACCGCAAAGCCATCCATACAAAGAGACTGAGTCTTAGCGCTGAGCTTGTCATTGGTAAATACAGGATAGACACCGCCATAAAAGGATTGACTACATTGAGTCAAATCATCAGCATAGGCTGGAGCTATCGCCAACATCATCGAAAATAGCGTAGCTACTGCCATCATTAATAGGCTGCTAGCTGCTGCTACCCTAGCTTTTATGTTATGTTTAACACTGCTGTTAGCACTATTATTAATTGTTGTAAAACTTATCAATTTACTTATGACCCTTCGCCCATGTAATCCTAGATTAACCTACCAAGTGCAACGCTAAGCGTTGATACGCTATCCTAGCAGGCGCTTAAGAATAAAGATAGCTATGCCTAATATGACGATATTATAAAATCATCAGCGCCAAACCGTGACATTACCGATGCTATAGGCTATACTTAGGCGTTCAAAAATCAGTGCCACGCAATAACGGCCTGTCTAAACGGTGAAGTGGGTGAGTGGCTGAAACCGCACGCCTGGAAAGTGTGTATACGT
>CBETCF010000054.1:0-11682 GCA_965534785.1 uncultured Psychrobacter sp. | reverse complement strand
ATTGTAATTGCTTTTATCGTAACTACCGATAGATAAGGCCACTTGTTCAGTCATGACGTTATTAGAAAAGTGATTGATATCGTATATTTGCTGAGTCAAATTATAAGACGGATAGCTAATGAGCGGTAATGGCGATAGCGGTAAAGAGGACAGTCCAGTAGCTATACGTTGATAGCGCTCTGATGTTGCAGAGTTAAGGTATGTCGAATAAGGCTTTTCTTGGCTAATGACTTTACCGGCGAGAGTATTACCTAGCGTTTGCCATTTACTAGCGATAACACGGGCGGCAAAATCTTTGGCATCAGGATAATTGACATAGAAGATATGCTCACCGCAGCTGTCCGGTAAGCTGGTATTAAAAGTTAATTTATCTTTTTGCCATTGCGGTGCAAGACTATTGCTAGCCTGCGAGCAACTGCCGTTGCGGGTAGCAACGTTACTTGGCAACTGATAGTTTGCTAATTGTGGAGTATATTTTAGCTGCGCTTGTCCATTGGCTGAGGGATAAGTATAAATACCGAGGCTATTGAAGTTGACTAAGAAGCCATCAGGGCTAGCGTTATAAGGTCGTAGAGGCGCATTATCGAAGGCCGCCGGATCTTTACTGACTTTTTTAAATATCGAGCTATCGATAATGATATCACCGTCGATATGACGAATACCGACCTTTTGCACTTGATAAAGCAGCTGCTCTAGGCGGGCGTGAGTCATCTTAGGGTCGCCACTGCCTTGAATAATCAAGTCACCATGCAATCGATCGCCAATGATAAGGCCAGTATGATAAACCCTAGTAAACCAGACAAAATCGGCACCTAAAGTATCGAGTGCTACAAAGCTCGGTATCAATTTCATCGTACTAGCAGGAGTGCGCGAGATATTAGGATTATGATTAACTAGCGGAGACAATCGGCGTTGAGCTGTGTCTGATTTTTGATTGTTATTAGCAGCATCTTCAGCATTGCTGTAGCCAATAGTAGTGGTTTCATCAATGACTAGTATCGGTGGTGGATTCTCTAAGCTTTGATAAGAGTAAGGGTCATCGGTGTAAGCTTGCAGCTCGCGATCTTGTTGCTCAATAGCCTGTTTATCGACAGTAATAGCATTGCTAGAGGGGTTAGTTTTACTAGCTTTCTCATTGTTATTAGTTTGATTATTGCTCTTGGCCTGAGTAGTCTCTGTTACGCTCAAAGGATTGGCGTTAGTAGTATCGACAATTTTACTGCGATCGATGACTTTTATAACTGAGGGCAGATGACTATTATCTTTATCACCTATTGGAGTAATAATAATACTGATATTGTCAGAGTTCAGATTCGCTTTAGTCAATGCTGCTTGAATAGCAGGTGGCAGCGCTGCTTGCGCAGTCAGTGGTAACAAGGTGATTACGGCAGCCGTCAATAGTCGCAAGCGCTGACGATGAGCCAAAGTAATTGACAGAGCAGGAAAATTAGAGAATATAGGCATGATGAATTTGGGCTTAGATCATAAAACCGCTTATAGTATCATGAGTTTTACAAAGCTAATAACATCCTCATCAAAATCGCTAACTGTAATGCTAAAATTGATAACTTGAGTGTTGAGATTTGCACTATTAGCGCACATGCAAGAACGCCATAGCGGTCATCACCGCATCATTATAAGCATCATGACTACCGAATTCAGGAATATTATAATGGGCTAATATTTTTGGTAGCTGCTGCGATGAGTTAGGGGTATTGTGATCATGATCGCCCATGCGTTGACTGTATAGGCGTCTGACATCGAGTACTTCGTTTGGTAAAGTGGTGCCCATATAATTCTTGATTATAGGGTTCAAAAACGCGGTATCTATCTGTGGGCAAAACCCTACTATAGGTCGATTATCGATGAAGGGTAGTAGCAGTGCGAGCATTTCATCATAGCTCATCCCTTGTTCGACATCAGCACTGCGTAGACCATGAATAACAATGGTATCGCGATCTGGCATGATTGGCGGACGACAAACTAGATGCAGACCGTTGCCAGTATCGATAGTATCGCCATTGATATGAATGGCTGCTACAGAGAGCAGATGATGCTTACGAGGATTGAGGCCAGTCATCTCACAATCTATCGCTACCCATTGATCTGCTATGGGCGGCTCAAACATTGAGCTCAGCTCATCCCGCTTTAGATTATTTTTTTGCCATTTATTTGATAATTGCTTTAGCCAACTCATGATAGTGTTGCTCTTAATTACAGTGCTTATTTAGTATTTATTCTCGCGCTAATCAATCACTAGCTGATAGTGTTGGCGTAGCTGATTTTTAAAGCTCTTAACCACGGCTAGACATTCTTTTAACACATCACGCTCTAACGCTGATAACGTTAAAGGATCAACTTTTCTAGCATACTTATCATCAGTAGCTAGAGCTACTGCCAAACGCTGGCCCATAAAGAATTCTAGGGCTTCGCCCAAAGTCGTGGCACGTTCTTGGTTAATGACGCGCGCTTGCACTAGTGCTTTTAGCCGGTCTCTAGTACTGGGCATATGTAGCATGTCGTACTCTAAGGCCATAGTACGAATGCCGTGTACCAAAGGAAAGATTCCGGCTTTTTTTAGATCTATACTATTGCTATCAGGCTTGCCTAAGATAGGCACAAACCTTTGCCACCATTGATTGGCATCACCGAACTGGAGAGCCGCACGGGCGAATTGACGCACAAACATCGGATCTGACTGACGATGCGCAACTTTTAGATGATTACGAACATGAATCAATAGCGTCTCATCGCCACACACATAATCGCCATCGAGTATCGCTGATAGATAAATGCCATGCATAGGGTCGGTATTTCTGAACCATAAGCTAATCTGCGCCTCAAACTGCTTGAGCGGTTGCCGCCACATTGGATTGGTCATCATAATATTGCCATCACAGAGTGGATAACCCAACGTCGCTAATTGATTATTAAAAGTATCAGCGAATTCTGCTAGCTGTGGATGGCTAAAACCATCGCGAATAATAAGCGCATTGTCTTGATCGGTACGCATGATTTGCTCGCCGCGTCCTTCAGAGCCCATGACGATGACACAAGTATTTTCTAATACTTCACTGGGAACGATAAGTTGCCATAGTTTAGTAAACACCTGCGCATTAAGCGTCTGCACCATTCTACTAACGATACCTATCTTCACTCCATTTTGATGCTGCGCACGAATATAACGCCCAATTAGCTCAACGGCGGTATCGATACTAGCAAAGTCTTTGGCTTGCTCAATTTGAATACTAATCAGTTGCGAGTGTTGACCGATATAAGCCAGCATATCGCTTTGACCTAATATCCCTACTACTTTACCAGTATTATCGAGAACAGGCAGTCGATGAATACGGTAACGAGTCATCGTCATTAACGCATCGCCAATCTCGCTATCAGCGTTAATGGTGCGCAAATTGAAACTGGCATAATCTTGGCAAGTCGTGGTTGCTGGATCTTGTTGGTCGCTTACCGCTCGGCAAATATCTGCATCGGTTAAAATACCAAACGATCTTTCATGAGCGCTATTGATTGAGCTATCGGTTGATGGAGATAGAGAGTGATTATTTAGTTCAGCAGAGGGACGAACTAACACGTGCTTGATCTTAGCGTCGGTCATGACTCTAGCGGCTTGTTGTAAGCTACTGTTCACGTCAATGATATTTACCGATAATAAAGTCACATCGGTCACTGGTTGCAGCATGATTTGCTGCACTTCCTGCTGAGCATTGTAACCGTTACTAATGATAGATAGGTTTTGCGAGTTTGCGCCCTGACGTTGTTGTAGCGCTTTTATTCTCTCAGGTAACTTGTCAGAAAGCAGTTGACGAACCAGATGGTTTTGCGCGCTGATTTTGTCGATAGCAGTGCCCTCAATTTGCAGCAATAGCGTATCTTCACCAGCGCGGTAGCTGTATGGCTCGGTAGATAAAGCGTCATCTGTTGTTGGTTCAGGCGTACGACGGCTGTCAAACCAGTCGTTGCTATGGAGACTTTCGGAGTTATTGCCCCCTAAATAAGCCGCTACAAATTCACCAGCAAGGGTTTGCTCAACTTGACCTTTTATCACCACATAAAAGTACTGGAGATCTTCAGGAGGCAAACTTTCATCTGTCGCTAGATAGCGTATCTGAGTCTTTTTTTTGAGACTTTGACGTTCAGCTAGGCTCAAAACATCGAATGGCGGTTGAGTAAAGTCAAGGTGGTTCATGGCATCATCCGTGATAGCGTGTTTAGTCCGTCATCGTTGCCTATGGTAGGTTTAATTATCAGCTTTAAACCTGAAGGCATTGAGCATGAAAACAGTGGCTAAATACAGCTATAGTAAATAAAGTATCTATTATTATTTACTATAACATTATATATGCGCCTTATCCCTAATAAGATTAGGGTTATAAAATATTTTTTATAGCCGCTATTAATGGTAAAACTATAGCGCTAGATAAAAAATTAGCTGAAATAGTTTTTAGTATTAGTCTTTTGCTAACATGCTACGGATGCGGCTAATGGCCTCGCGACTCTCTGCAACACTAGCCACGAGCGCAATACGCACAAAACCTTGTCCTGGATTCTTGCCATTGACCTCACGAGAGAGATAGCGCCCCGCTAAAGCGTGAATATTAGCTTGTTCATAGAGCGCCTGCACAAATGCCTCGTCATCACCTGCAAAGAGCTCTGGCACTTTTACCCAAAAGTAAAACCCAGCATCGGGCATACGCAGATCTAATAGCTCCCCTAGCTCCTCCATCCATAAAGCAAACTTCTCTTTATATAATGCTCGATTGTTCGCCACATGCTTCTCATCTTGCCAAGCCGCAATCGAGGCCAGTTGATGTGGAATAGGCATCGCACAGCCTTGATAAGTCCGATATTGCAAATAAGACTGCAGAATAGCGGCATCACCGGCGACAAATCCTGAGCGTAGGCCGGGTAGGTTTGAGCGCTTAGATAATGAATGAAAGACAATGCAGTTTTTATAATCATCACGACCAAAATTAGTACAAGCTTGTAGTAAGCCTATAGGCGGCTCATCAAAATATAGTTCGCTGTAGCACTCATCGCTAGCTATGATAAAGCCATATTTGTCAGATAAGCGCATGATAAACTCCCAATCATCCAAGCTCATCATCGATCCAGTCGGATTATTCGGGCTACAAATAAATAGTAGCTCAGTCCGTGCCCAAACCTCCACTGGCACTGCGCGGTAATCGCCTTTGAAATCATTTTCCAAAGTACAAGGCACAAAATAGGGCGTTGCGTTTGCCAAGATAGTAGCGCCTTCATAGATTTGATAGAAGGGATTGGGCATGACTACTATGGGTTCCAGCGTCTCTTCTTCACCATGATTGACTACCGCTTGTACGAAGCTAAAAATAGCTTCCCGAGTACCCATAACGGGTAATACTTGCTGATGAGCATTAACATGGCGCAAAAAAAACCGCCTCTCTAACCAATGAGCTATGGTTTGACGCAACTCAAATAGACCATCCGTAGTAGGATAACGACTGAAACTGTCCAAATTTTGCTGTAAAACGTCCAAAACAAAGCTTGGCGGTTCATGCTTTGGCTCACCGATACCGAGCTTAATTTCACTATAAGCAAGATTAGGTATACTGTCGGCAAGTAGACTGCTCATTTTGGCGAACGGATAAGGATGTAAGTGCAACAAGTTGTGATTCATAAGTGTAGTAACTATAATAGACAATTAATAATAAAGTTATAAAGAAAAATTACATTAGCACAGTGTAGCACCTCTATTATTCTTTGTCTTTTTCTTATAGTAGTCATTAGCTTGTCTATACTGTAGTTGCTGAGCATGCCTCAACAATAGCGGTGAGCATTATTAATGCTTTTCAGAGGATTATTGTGAAATGACCCATAGTTATAAAACCTCGAAGTCTGACAATCTCAGTAATATTGAGTTGAATAATACCTCAAGCTTCAATCATGATCGAAATCATGAGAATAAAGTATGTGAACAATTAAAAAATCGTGAGCAGCAATGGTGGCAGGCACATCAACATCTCATTGAGCTCAAAGAGCGACAAGTATTTTGGTTTGGTGATAACAGTGGCATGATGTGGTTGCTTTGGCAATTGGTCAGCTATGTCGTTGTGGCGCTGTTACTGATGTCAATTAGTAAAGTGCTAAATATATCCTTGTCGCTACAACAATACATCATCATATTTGCGCTGCAAACGCTAATTTTTATTGTTGCTCTTATCTTTAAAGGTAGTATAGCCAATCTGCTACAAAACAAAATCTATAGGGCGGAGTTGAAACGGGATCAAGCTCTTTATGAAATGGTGATTTTGGCCTCTGAAAGCGTCTTTCCTAGCGTTTATGCGCAAGCACCTATATCGCTACAAAGCGTCTACGAGCAGCATCAAAAAAAAATACGGCTAGTGAGTTTATATACTTTGCTAAAGCATGAAACTAACACCGGTAGGTTGATTTTGCAGCAAAAAACGCAAGTTGATTTATTACCCCTAAATCTAGCAGAAGATGAGCTAAACCATGTCGCTAAAGAGATGGTTTACAGAAGTACCGTGGCCTAGCTATTACCCATAGCTAGGATCATGGCGCACACTAAGACTAGCTATCAAAGCCTGTTTTAAAGTCTCAAGCATAGCCTCAGATAAAGGCGCATCATTTTGGTCACTGATATAAAACATATCTTCAGCGCGCTCGCCTAAAGTAGTAATACGCGCTGAGTGTACTTCGATACCTTGCTGCAAAAATACCTGACCTACGCGAGCCAAAAGCCCCGGCTGATCGAGGGTTTGCAAGCTCATAATATGTTGACCAGAGGCCTCATTGAACTCAAAGCTAATGGTCGTTGGTATATCAAAATGCAGCAACTGACGCGGTAGGCGTTTGCTCGTTAATTTGGGTAGTGTTGGGTTTTTAAACGCATCAATCAAGCGCTGCTTCAACTCCTCCTGCTCGTCCTTTTCGGTCAATAAAGTACCACTACGATCGAGTAGGACGTAAGAGTCCAAAGCAAAGTCGCGGGTAGCAGTGATAATACGGGCATCCAACACATCCAAATTCATCTGATCAAATACCGCCATAGTCACGGCAAACAAGTTGGCTTGATCTTGGGTATAAACAAACACTTGTACCGCATCAAGTGCCAATTCTCGATGTTCACGTAGCACCACTAATGGCGCACTGTCCGCATCTGAAGCACGTCCCATCGGCGGATGAGCCAAAATAGCTTCGGTATGCCAAAGAATATCTTCCGCAATCTCCCGTAAAAAGTACTCATCGCCCAAATCATCCCACAGTCTTAGCACCTCTTCGCGATTCATATGTTGATGAGCAACTGAATCAAGCATTTGTAGCGCTTGCTTACGGGTAGCAGCAATCATATCTTGACGATTGGTAGGAGCGTCGATATCAGCACGCAGTATCCGCCGCGTTTGGGTGTAAAGCTGTTTCATCAGGCTAGCCCGCCAACTATTCCAAAGCTGGGGATTAGTGGCATTCATATCAGCAACCGTTAATACATAAAGATGATTTAGATGGGTGACATTACTGACTAAGTCGGCAAAGACAGTCACCACCTCTGGGTCGGAGATATCCTTTTTTTGCGCGGTCATCGACATCAATAAATGATAGCGTGTCAGCCAACCCACTAAGTTGGCGTCGGCAAGACTCATGCCATGCTTGAGACAAAACTCAACCGATTCGCTCTGACCTAGCTCGCTATGATTACCGCCCCGACCTTTGGCAATATCATGGAACATCGCCGCTAGTACCAAAATTTCCTTTCGTTCAATACGTTGAAAGATAGCACTGACTAATGGAAAATCCTGCTGAAAGCGATCATCAGTGAATCTATGTAAAATTCGAATCAAAAATAGGGTATGGGCGTCGACGGTGTAGCGATGAAATAAGTCGTATTGCATCAGCCCCGTGACTTGTGCAAAGGAAGGAATATAATTACCCAGTACCCCATAACGGTTCATAGTACGCAAACGATGAAACAGATAGTTCTGCTCTTTGAGGTTAGCCAAAAATAGCGCTTGATGCTCAGGATTGTCGCGATAATTCTGATCAATTCCTCGTGCCGCGACTTTGAGCGCTCGCAGCGTATGGGTGCGTACTTTTTTGAGTCCATGTTGTCCCATTAATAAGAACATCTCTAAGATAGCTTCGGGATGTTGGGCAAAGACACGATGATGAGCGATAGCAATCTGATCGCCAATTTGATTGAAACGCGCATTTAGCGGGCGTTTATTAGGGCGCTCTTCTTCAGGTAAATGCGGCTCTATAATAGTCTCAAAATAGTGATTAGTCAGCATCTCAGACAGCGTTGAGATTTGCATAGCACAGCGATAATAGTCACGCATAAAGCGCTCGACCGCGGCGTTAGGCTCATCATCAGGCTGAGTCTCGTAACCCATCAGCTGCGCGATATCACGCTGATAATCGAACAATAGCCTATTTTCATTGCGCCCAGTTAGCTCATGCAAATGATGACGGATTTGCCACAAGTAACTCTCAGCAAAGCTTAGCTCATCGAACTCTTTTTCGGTCAAAAAGTTCTGCTGTACCAAATCATAGAGTTTGCCTACTCTAAAATAGCGCTTAGTCACCCAACCGATAATATGGATATCACGCAGACCGCCAGGAGCTGTTTTTATATTCGGTTCAAGGTTATATTCAGTAGCATTGTGCTGTAAATAACGGTTTTTGGCCTCTTCAATTTTGACCTCATAAAACTCACGTTGCGACCAGATTTTATTCACCACCGCGGTAGGAGTGTCTTTTAGATCCTCATTACCTATCAATAGTCTAGCCTCAAGTAAGGAGCTGGCGACCGTATGATCGGTAGCGGCTTCTAGGCAGTCATTGATACTGCGCACAGAGAGAGCAGGCTCAAGGCCAATGTCCCAAAGCATAGCTACTAAGCCATCGATTTGGGTAGTCATATTAGCTGCAATCTCATTGGGAGCTAGCAGTAAGATATCAACGTCTGAGTACAGCGATAACTCACCGCGTCCATAGCCACCAGTAGCAAACAGCGCTAAGTCCGTTTTATCAAGCTCAAACCAACAAAATAGCGCCGTAAGTAATTCATCTATCGCACAGGCACGCGCCGTAACTAGTTGGCGGATATTAACGCCGCGTTCGAGTGCGCGGCTGATGTCTTCATTTATTTGAATGAGCCACTCAGGAATGCCAAGCAGTGATTTCCGAGTAGGATCACTGACGACTAGTAAAGGGGTATCCATCGTGCCATTAGGCGGTGACAACGAAGGCAGTGGCGTAATATAGACGGAGGCAACATCGCAAGTGAACATGATCGCTATCCCATAAAAGTATGCAGCTAAAAACTAAAGTTTTTGAAATTAACCGCTTGAAACTACTATTATTATAACTTTAGAGTGTAATGACTTCAGATTAAGTATTGATAGTTAATAATATAAACCAAAACCAAAATTGAAAGCAAAAAAAAGACCGCGTAAGCGATCTTCTATTGAAATAACTACTGGGTTAAGAAGCTTAAATCTTCTTCAGGACGGGTAGTAAATACCTCACAACCGTTATCAGTAACGACCATAGTATGCTCCCACTGCGCAGAGAGCTTGCGATCTTTGGTGATAGCGGTCCATTCGTCTGGTAGTATTTTGGTCTGCCAAGTACCTTGATTGATCATCGGCTCAATGGTAAAGGTCATACCGGTTTTTAGCTCAAAGCCGGTGCCTTTCTTGCCATAATGCATGACTTGCGGTTCATGGTGAAATTCATCGCTGATACCATGGCCACAGAATTCACGCACGATACTGAAACGCTCAGGCTCAACGACCTCTTGTATCGCGGCACCGACATCACCAAGACGAGCACCATTTTTGACGACGCTCATACCTGCGTATAACGCCTCTTGTGCCACTTTGCAGATACGCTCAGCCATAATAGAGCCATTACCAACGATCCACATCTTAGAAGTATCACCGTAGTAGCCATCTTTGATGACCGTCACATCGATATTGATAATATCGCCATCTTTGAGTAATTTACTTTCCGTAGGAATACCGTGACAGACCACGTGATTGACTGAGGTACAGATAGATTTTGGGAAGCCATTATAGTTAAGCGGCGCTGGAATTGCTTGTTGCTCATTAACAATATAGTCATGAGCAATTTGGTTGAGCGCTTCGGTGCTAATGCCAACTCTGACATGCTCATCTAACATTACCAATACGTCGCTAGCTAATTTACCTGCGATACGCATTTTATCTAGGGCTTCAGGAGACTGAATTAGAGATTTTTTCATCATATTATTATACTTAAGTTTATAGATTTAAAGTGCCTTAAATTATAGCATAAATGCACTATCTAAGGATTGTTGAACAATTAGTGCTTATTATATTAGGACGATGTCTTGTAATCACAATACTTCGCTTACTATCAAAAGTTTAATTTGACTTATCAGTGTTCAAAAAATACTCATTGTCAATTGATTATTGCAGAGTATATAAGTAGTGTAACTTAGATGCTAAATGGATTAGCATTGGTTTTTGAGAGCTTGTGCCAGTTAACCAGTTAGTAGTTGGTGATTTATTGAGCTTATATAAAGACCTATAAACCTCAACAACAAGGATGTGGTCATGACTCTCAATACTTCCCTTTCTGCGGTATCAAAAAATAAAGTTCTACCTGTGCTAAGTGCTTTAGCAACTAGTGCGCTATTAATGGCAATGCCAGCAACTTCAGCGCAAGCTGCCGGACAATACTATAACTGCGCCAATGCTACTGGTTGTCAAAAGGTAGATAGCAAATGGTGGACTTCAAGCCATACAGATACTAAGTACCCTTTGGTAATGACTCATGGTTTAGTAGGCTTTACCAAACTGTTAGGCATCGATTATTTCTATGGTATCCCGCAAACCTTAATGAGCGGCGGCTCTGAAGTCTACGCTACTAAGACCTCGTCTTTTAATGATAGTAGAGTACGCGGTGAGCAATTACTGCAGCAGGTAAAAACTATTAGCGCCGTCTCAGGTAGCCCAAAAGTGAATCTATTAGGTCATAGTCATGGCGGACACGATATCCGTTATGTGGCAGGAGTAGCACCTCAGTATGTCGCTTCAGTTACCGCAGTCTCAAGCCCAGGTCAAGGCGCTGCATTAGCAGACTGGGTCGTTGAGCAGATCGATAATGATAGAGTCAATGGTGAGTACAATACCGCGACCAAAGCCGCTTTAGCCTTATTTGGCTTTTTAGGTAATTTTATGGATCTAAACGCCGGTATTCCTATCGATCAATTACAAGAGCAAGATGGCTTCGGTGCGGTTACTGCCTTGACTACTGACTATACACAAGACTTCAATCGTGAGTTCCCGGCGGCGATGCCCACTAGCTACTGTGGTCAGCCCACCGCTAATAAAGTCAATGGGATTAACTATTATTCCTTTAGCGGCGTCGGTCAAGTGACTAATATTCTCGACCCTATCGATTATGTGATGCTCGCCACCTCACAGGCTTATAATGATCCAAACGATGGCTTAGTATCGGCTTGTTCTAGTCGTTTAGGTCACGTTATTCGTGATGACTATAAGATGAATCACCTAGACTCAGTGAACCAGTTATTAGGGTTAGTCGCTTGGGGTCAACCTAATCCTAAAACAGTCTATCGCGATCAAGCGAATCGTCTCAAAAAGGCTGGCATGTAAT
>CBETCF010000053.1:0-11742 GCA_965534785.1 uncultured Psychrobacter sp. | reverse complement strand
AGCTAAATACTCAAGTCTTTCATCTAAGAGGCCATCAACAGCACCTAAATTACCGTAGGCCCATTCATTTTTAGAGATATTATGCCAGGCGATTAGATTGCCTTCGTCAGCATCCATATCTGCACCTACTTCAAACAATGTCAAACCATCTGGCACCATGCTGTCATCAAGATAGCCTGTTCCAAAAAACTTAGTATAGTCATCGACGTCATTATCGCTAACCAACTTGCCAAAACTCAGTGTATTACCTGATTTTGTAAGAAACTCAAATTTAACTTTTTCTTCAGAGAAAAAGCCGATGTCACCACCTTCTTGACCACCGTCACCGAATAGACCAGAAGTCAAACCAGAACCAAAACCAATCTTCGTGGCGGCTGCATTAAACAATACTGCATTGTCAGGATCTGTCTCATCCATTAGGTTGCCATCTTTATCTAGCAGTTGCAGGTCGAAACCCGTCATTCTTCCACCAGTGTAGTTCGACATCTTACCAAAAGTGAAATAGTCCACTTTATCAGTATTTATTACTGAACTATCTACTTCTGATGTGTATATTTTCTTTGACGTGCGTAGACGCGTATCAAAGGCATCCATACCAGTTAGGTGATTTTTAATTCGTTTACCAGATCCAGGTGCTGAGTCACAAACAAAATCGTTCTTTGCCATTAGACAATTGCTAACGCTGCCACGATTTGGCAAAGCTGTGAAGTCTATAACAGGATTTTGAACAGCTGGGTCAAAGTTAGTTGGGTCATTACCTTCAGCAATTCTTGTTTTAACAAAGGTAACAGCCTTAATGCCTGGTGCTACCACATCTTCTGTCTCATCTACGTAGATAAAGCCGCCACCTGATGTGTCGATGTAAACATTCTCATCTAAAGTATCTGCATACACTGCACTACATGATAGTGCTAATAACGCCATAGGGGCAATTGCAACTGATCCGCGCATATAATCTCGTAAATTCATTCAGGTATTCTCCAGTATGTTACTGTTAAGTTTTTCAAGTAAGTTTTTACGCTAATAATAAAAATACATGCAGTTGGATGCAGGTAAATCTTTACATCAATAACAAAAATACAGGCAGTAAAATGAATACAGGCTAAAACTATTAAAATATAAATTCGCTATGTAGGTGTTAAGAATAGAAGAGGTTTAATAATGCGATTAGCAGCTTTTAATCTTATCTATAGTATTTGCTCATTACCTTGCCATAAAAAAACAACTAAATTAATATTATATTATTAATAAACAATATATTAATTAATAATATAATGAAAACTAGGTAACTTTGCAAACCTAAAAGGCTATAAACATGAACTACACAGACAATAAAATTGTACTAAAAAAATAACCTTATTGAAATCAAGGGATTAAAGGCTTAACTTTATTATTTAGTTACAATTCTATATGTCTTTACTATAGTAATTTCAATAAAATTTTAGTTCTTTAAATACTGAAGTTGGTAGTTTATGGCCATAAAAAAAGCTAAGCTAAGCAAGATCTCAAATGTTAACAGCTACACTGAGTCTTACTTGGCTTAGCTTTTTAAGCTCACATCTATAAGCTTTAGCTATTATTATTAATTATTAAGGCTATTTATTTATCTCTCTTTGAACGTTATACGCTCTGTCGGCAGATATGGTTTTTGTTCCTCGTGCAGATAAGCAAGCATGACCTCACGGACTTGGCATTCTAGTGTCCAAGCATTTAGCGGACTGTCAGAAGCCAACGCGCCGCGTAAAGTGATAGTATCTTCTGTAACCTCAGTGACAAATAGCTCAGGCTCCGTTTCTCCATCCCATAGCTCATTATCTTTGGCGACTTCAATGAACTTTTGTCTAATCACCTCAAACTCTACCCCATAATCAACATATAAATAGACTGGCCGTATGAGATGCGACTCAGTATGTGACCAATTTTCGATAATCTCAGTCACAAAATGGCGCATCGGTACTACTAAACGGCGCTCATCCCAAGTTTTCAGTACCGCGTAGGTGTAACGCAAATCTTCAATGGTCGTCCAATCACCTTCCATCATCACCGTATCACCGATGCGTACTGGCTGAGTAATAGCTACTTGTATGCCAGCAATGATATTGCCTAAGGTCGGCTGGGCCGCAACCCCAAGTACCACCCCAGCAATACCAGCTGAGGTCAATAGGGTCTTACCTAAACCCTCAACATTGGTAAATTCGCTCATCCCAATCCAAATACTACCGAGAATCATCACAAATATAAAAATACGTCTAAATATCGACACGTAAGTGAGACGAATACGGTATTTGTCGTACTCCTCCTCACCCAAGCTATCAATTTGCAAGTCCTTATAACGGTTAGCAAAGAAGTGAATAACTCGAATACCTAGCCAAACGGTACTGAGGACTAGCAATATCCAAATAACAGGCCGAGTCGCGGTAGCTACCGCATCAAGATAAGGAAAGCCACCAGAGGCTAAGGCATAAACCAGTGAAAAACTAATGGTTAAAGTTAATGGCACAATCAATTTACTGGCCATATCTTTAACACTGCGGCGACCTAAGCCCTCCTTTTTTTCTCCATCTGTTTCACTAACCCCGATATTAATCAAGGTGCTGATACCTTTACTTAAGAGCCAACTAATACCCATAGTGGCTAAAAAGAATAGAATCAGCGCGCAATACTCCCATACTGCTATACCTAGGAAGCGTGTAGTCATTATTGCAGGCAAATAGCGTTCAAACTTGGCAGGTTGATATTGCTCGTAAAGGTTATCGATATTACCAACGGTCTGCGCTGAAAACACCCAGACAGGTTGCTGATCGCCTACGCGCACACGCTCTATAGAGATCGGTACTCGGCGCTCACGATAATCCATATAACCCAAGCGTATCGAGCGACGCGGTATCCCTCTGACGCTACTGTTATCACCTATTAGCGGCTCAATCAGACCATCGGGACGATCTGGCATATCGTTAAAGACATAGAGCTTTTTTTTGTTTAGTAGATAGTCTAGGCGTTTTGATAGCTCAATGGAGCGGTTACGTTGCAGCTCGCTATCGATAAGATTCATATTTAGCGCATAAGCTGCTAAATCATACTGCTGTTTCATGATGGCCGATTGAAAAAACTCCATCGTCGCCAGTGGACTCGACAAGTGCGGCGGCTCAGATAAAGCAGGCATACCTTCATTTAGCTTATTCAAAGGATAATAATTGGCATTATATTCGCCAGTAAGCTCAGTATCGCCTTGTAAATGACCAGCTTGCTGCACTGCTGTTTTTTCTGAGGGGTCAAATACCTTATTAACGACTTCAGTAGGATCGATACTGTTAAGATCAATATTCTTAATCTTATTCTCTGCATAATCTACTATGTTGTCAGCCTGCGTGGCTACTGTTATCGGCTTATTATCAGTACTAGCAACATTATCAGCGTTATTATTGTTTGCTAGCTGATCAGTTTCAACAGCAAAGACAGGCAAACTACTAAAGGTAAATAACAGTAATGCCAATGTGACAAAACGCACGACCCACTTAGTTAAGCGCAGATTATTAACAGTCGCCACTTTATCGCTAGGGTTAAAAGGTATTAACGCTTGAGGCTTATTATCGCAAGATATGAGAGTAACAAACTTAGTCATATTTATAGAATTCTGGCAGAAGGATTGAGATAAATTAAAACAGCCCATAAAATAAAGCCAGTGTAAAACTGACTTTATTTGTTAGTTTTCGTTTTTGATAATACTTTTATTGTACTAAGCACGGCGCCAAGTTGTGCCACCTTGAGCATCTTCAAGCTCAATACCCACTTCTTTTAGCTCTGCTCGTATCGCATCCGCTCGGGCAAAATCCTTATTAGCTTTGGCTTCCTGACGTTTATTGATTAACTCATCAATTTCAGCATCGCTAATACTACCCTCTTGCTTATCACCTACAAGCGCTTGCAAAAACTGGGTTACTGGCTGCTGCAATATATTGAGCGGCTTAGCTAAGGCTTTAAGCTGCTGAGCATATTGCCAAGCGCCTGCAAAGTCTTCAGCTTTGATAGCTCTATTGATCTCTCTTGCTAATCCAAACAACACACTAATAGCCGCTGAGCTATTAAAATCATCATTCATTGCGGTAATAAGAGCTTGTCCGGCCTTACTAGCAAAAGCACTATTTACCAATTCGGTATCAGTGGCTTCCTCTATCTCTAGCACTTTATTATTATACTGCTCTGCTATTCTCAGTGCATTATAAAGTCTACTTAGGCTATTATGAGCTTCATCAAGTGCCTTATCTGAGAAATTAATTTGGCTACGGTAATGGCTTGATAGTAAGAAAAAACGTACCGTTTCAGGATGATACTTGGCAGTGACTTCTCTTATGGTGAAAAAATTGCCTAACGATTTGGACATCTTTTCGCCATCGACATTGATAAAACCCACGTGCATCCAGTTATTGGCATACTCACAGCCAGTCGCTGCCTCAGACTGAGCAATCTCGTTTTCGTGATGTGGAAACTGTAAATCGTGACCCCCACCATGAATATCAAAGGTATTTCCTAAGCACTCCGTTGACATTGCCGAGCACTCAATATGCCAACCTGGACGCCCTTGACCCCAAGGGGATGGCCACTGTGGCTCGCCTGCTTTAGCCGCTTTCCATAACACAAAATCAAAAGGATTACGCTTAACGCTCTCCACTTCAACACGTGCGCCCGCTTGCATCTCATCAAGCTTACGCTTAGACAATTTGCCATAATCAGCGAAACTCTCTACTGCATAATAAACATCGCCATTATCAGCGGCATAAGCATGATCGCCGTCGATTAAGGTTGCAATCATCTGCTGCATCTCATCAATATAATCGGTAGCGCGTGGCTCAGCATTGGGACTTAAGCAGCCAAGTGCAGCGGCGTCTTCATGCATAGCCTTGATAAAACGCTGCGTCAAAGTGCTGATATCTTCGCCATTCTCGATAGCGCGAGCGATAATCTTGTCATCGATATCAGTAATATTACGCACATAATTGACCTCATAGCCCAACTGCGTCAGCCAACGTACCACTAAATCAAAAGCCACCATCACCCGCGCATGACCAATATGACAATAGTCATACACCGTCATTCCACAAACGTACATCCCTACCTTGCCAGCAATCAATGGCTGTAGGATTTGCTTACGGGCAGTCAATGAATCGTAGATGACAAGCCCGGACTGAGCATCGGTAATTGAGGTGGTCATAAAAAGTAGCCTTTTTAATTTTCTATATGAAAGGGATATAAAACGTAACGCATTATCTTAGCGAAAACGGGCGTAAAATACTACAATGAGCGAAGTTTAGCACTATGACATAGACACATTAGATAAATAAGCGCTATAAGTAAGAAAACACTTTTTTAAATAAAAAAACACGGAGTTGTAATGAGTAATCGTTTGAGCAAAATATATACCCGTACCGGTGATGATGGCACTACCGGCATGGCTGATGGCAGCCGTGTTAGTAAAGCCAATACCCTATTCAATGTGATGGGCGATGTCGACGAGCTTAACTCTCACATCGGACTGGTGCGAGCACAATTGGCGCAAATGAATGAAGCTAATGATCATAAGTCATCTGAACATTTACAAGCCATCAATACTGCCGACTTTGCTCAAACTTTAGTTATTATTCAGCACTTATTATTTAATATTGGTGGCGAGCTAGCGATGCCTGAATATGAGGGCGTCGTTGAGAGTTATATTAGCTGGTTAGAGCAGCAAATTGATAAGATGAATACTAGTCTGCCACCACTAAAAGACTTTATCTTACCGACAGGTTCGGTATTGGTTAGCCAGTTGCACGTGGCGCGTACCGTTTGTCGCCGAGCGGAACGCCAAGCAGTATTACTACAGCAGCAAAGTCCATCCGCTATTCGCCAAACCGCTATTCGCTTGGTCAATCGTTTATCTGACTGGCTATTTGTGGCAGCACGCTTTTGTACTGATCCCGCTCAGGTTTCTGAGGTGCTATGGGATAGTCAGGTTTTGCAAAAGCTCGATAATGATCATTAACGTTTAATAGTTCGTAGCTTATTGTTCTCGTTATTAAAACCATACCTTGAATACTAATGCTAAAAGCTAATGCAAAAATGATGTTTTACGAAAAAGCGTCTATAACTTTAAGCTATAGACGCTTTTTTATTATTTACTTACTACTTAATTAACAACATTTATAAAAAACACAATCTTAATAAGTAGCGCTATCATCTTCAACAATGATCATATCGATACTGTCATCTTTAGGCACCGCTTTCGGTTCTGCAGAAGTTACTGGAGCTGGAGTTACCGAAGCTTTGGCTTCACTGCTAGGAGCAGCTGCTGTGCTACCTTCATTGCTACTTTTATTAATCGTCGGCGGCTTTGGCGGTGTCGGTGGCGTAGCTGGACGAATAGGCGCTACCGGAGTGACCGTTCTTGGCTGACGAATGGTCTGGTTCTCAGTTGGCTTTGGCTCAGCGGTACGGCGTGCAGCAGCGGCTTCAGCACGGCGGATAGCTTGTTGTTCATCCATTACCATTTTCAGTGACGAGCCTGCCATCACATCAGCGACAATACTTATCAAAGCAGGTTGTCCGGCGATACGCGCTTGCACTAGACCGTTTTGAGTACCGATAACATAGCTAAAAGCATCATCAACGAGCATATTATTATTGATACGGATATTATCGTTAGCCAAACGTGATTGTAGGCTTGATTTGTTATTGGCTGAATCAACTAGGCTGGCTTGATACAAGTCTTCGCTAGGTAGAGTCATGCTGACGCTAGCTTGACAAGTAGTCATGCCATTTGCATTACCTTCTTGCAAAAGAGCGGCGTTTTGTACATCGATCAAGATATTGCCGACCTTGTCATTGACCATATTACTGCTAATACTGACTTCTGCCGCATTGGCATAGTTGCTAGCAATGGTTTGCGCTTGTTGATTCAGAGTATTTTTTAACGCCGTTCTGAGGCGGTCTTGTACCAAAGGATCATCACAGCTCATAGCCGGTGCAACATCAGCGTCATTTACGGTTTGTGAATCAGCGACAGCCTCATTCGCATCAACGCTATCATCGTCGTCTGAACGGCTACAGCCAGCAAATGCTAAACCACAAACCAAACCGATACCAGCAACTTGTTGCCAGTTCATCCACTTCTTTTTGACTACGCTCATGCTCTTCCAGCTCCTGATTTACTGATTTTTATAGCTGCCTAGGATTTGTTAACCGTCATATAGTTAAACAATTAGACCTTAATGATTATTGATAAGGTCTTACGATAGACGCTTTATTGAAAATTACGTCATTATACGGGGTTTAACGAAGATGTTCATCATAGCGACTTCTGAATATACAAATAAAAGCTTTTAACAGCGCTAAAACTCTCGTTAGTTGCAAAAACACAACAGAGCACAAGTTAAGCTACCGTCCTAAACAATCTAACGTCAAAATGATTAGTCTATTATAAATTAAGTGGTTTATTAATAACGCAATATTGTTTAAATGATAACTGCCTCTATATAACTCAGCACTATTAAAAAATATCTATAATAAAAGCTGGTATTGCCATGATAGGCTTCAAAAACACGCAACTGTTGGGTCATCGCGGCGCTCGCATGGAGGCGCCAGAGAACACTTTGTTCGGCTTTCAACATGCTAGTCGTTTGCAAGCAAAGGGTTTGGCAGGGGTAGAGTTCGATGTGCAGCTGACTGCTGATGGCCAGCTAATTGTCTTTCATGATGATACTTTGCAGCGGCTATGTGGTTTGCAAGCGCGGGTGGATCAGCTAAATTTGCGCGAGATTCAACGTCATACCCAGTCCGGTCACCCTATCCTGACTTTAGATATGTTAGCGGATACTCTGAGCCAGTTTACTCATATAGAGCTTGAGATTAAGACCCATGAGCGTACCAATTATCCCAAATTTATTGCTGCATTGAAACAATACTTAGTGGATAGCTCTTTATCTACGCTGCCTCTGGTGTTAACTAGCTTTGATCTACAGCTGCTTGCTCAATTACAGCGACATAAAGAGTTGTCATCGATACCACGTGGCTTATTAGTCCGTGAGCCTAACTTAATTGCATCAGCGCCCAACACTGCCCTGCGTTTAGGCTGTACTCAGCTAGGAGTTTATTATCCGTTACTAAACGAGCAAATTATTCAATGTTGTCATCGTTATCAGCTGCCAGTTAGCGCTTGGACCGTCAATGACATTGACACTATAAAACAGCTAATAGATTGGCAAGTAGATGTGATTATCACCGATATTCCCAGTCAACTATTATGACTTTAGCGTAAAAAATCAAGGTTGCTATTTTCCAATTTTGTCGAATTTCTTATAAAAAATACCGCTTTATATTTGTTCGTTGAGCCAGCTGTTAGGCTTAACATATCTCCACTTAGAGTTACACTTTTACTTAATTCCTGATAGTTAGTAGGGTGTTATCTATAAATATCCCATAACTCATACAAGTTATTGTTATTTAGCAATATTTTTCTAGTGTATAACTGTTCACTTTATCTCTTTTTTAGGGTAATATAGGCGCTGAAATCAATATCATTAGGAATACTATATGATTGCTAAAAAAGTAATAGGTTTACCACTTAAGAGCTTACGTCTCGCTATGAAGTCTAGTGATATGCTTATACAAAATGCTGGGACTCAAGCACTACGTTTAAAGACGTGGCTTGAAAATGGTAAAACGAATCAAGAAACTAGTACTCATCTTGCTGCCAAGGGTGGCTCTGACGATAATCTAGCAACTGATACAATGGCTAATTATGAGGGTATCGATCCTCTTGAACTTGAATTTCAAAAGGCACCCATTAATTTAGTGCCAGCGATTTTCTTGATAGCGACGCCTATTGCTGCCGCTGTCATTACCCCTTGGTACTTACTGACCCATGAAGTTAGTGCGCCAGTATGGGGTGTGTTTGGCGCGTTTATGGTTTGGACAGGTATTAGTATTACTGCCGGTTATCATCGCCTGTTGTCGCACCGCGCGTATAAAGCTCATCCGGTGGTAAAAAACTTCCTATTGCTAGGTTCAACCCTTGCCGTTCAGGGCTCTGCCTTTGATTGGGTATCAGGCCATCGTACTCATCATCGTCATGTCGATGATCGCATGGATGATCCGTATTCAGCACAGCGTGGGTTTTTCTTCAGCCATATTGGTTGGATGCTACGTAACTACCCTAGTGGTCGTTTTGACTATAAAAACATTCCTGACTTAACCAAAGATAAAGTGCTACAAATTCAGCATAAGTATTATGGTCTTTGGGTGTTAGCGACTAACGTGGCTATGGTTGCCGCGGTAGGTTGGTTGATAGGTGACGTTTGGGGTACTTTAGTATTAGCTGGTTTACTACGTCTAGTATTGACTCATCACTTCACTTTCTTTATCAATTCCTTATGCCACATGTTTGGTACCCGTCCTTATACTGATACCAATAGTGCGCGTGATAACGCAATCTTAGCTATCTTTACTTGGGGTGAGGGCTATCATAACTATCATCACTTCTTCCAATATGACTATCGTAATGGAGTGAAATGGTGGCAGTACGATCCTACTAAGTGGTTAATCGGTGGTCTATCTAAGCTTGGTTTGACTAGTGAGTTGCGTAGAATTGATGACACTACTATTAAGCATGCCGAAGTACAAATGCAGTTTAAGCGTGCTCAGCAGCAAATCGATAAAGCAACTTCTGAAGGTCTAGATATTCCACAAGCGATGCACAACTTCCAAGATCGTATCAAGTTTGAATATGATGCTTTTAAACAAACGGTTGAAGAATGGCAAGCGCTAAAAGCTAAAACGGTTGAGATGAAGAAAACAGAATTCGCTGATCGTTTGCATGAAGTGGACGATAAGCTTAAGCATGAATACATCAAGGTTGAGCAAAAAATCTTCGAGCATAATAATAATTTAAAAACCGCGTTTCGCTCTATTGGCTTTGACAATAAAGCCGCTTAGTTTAAACGGCTCTAATGTTTGATTTAGTCTTTAAGAATTGTTACTTTTCTCCTTCCCCCTAGCTGCTACAGTTAGGGGGATTTTTTTGTATTATTTATCGATAAAATAGGAAGCCTTTATGCGCTACCAAAATAGCTATGCCAAGTTAGATCCACGTTTGTATCATAAGCAGCCGCCAACAGCACTGGAGAACCCAAGTGCCGGACATTTCAATTCTCAAGTGGCAGAACAATTGGGTTGGTCTGAAGATAAAGATCTAATGGAGCGTTGGGTCGATATCATCGGCGGCAGCTATGTCCCTGCTGGCTTTGAGCCGTTAGCGATGGCTTATGCCGGTCATCAGTTCGGACAATGGGCAGGACAATTGGGCGATGGACGCGGCCTACTGATGGCGCAAGTTTTGGATAATAATGATACTCTACAAGATCTTCATCTAAAAGGGATTGGCCTGACGCCCTACTCGCGGATGGGCGATGGTCGTGCGGTATTGCGCAGTACTATTAGAGAATACTTGTGCGGTCATGCTTTTGCTCAACTGGGTATTCCGGCCTCTAACGCGCTAGGGTTTGTAGTCTCCGACACGCCAGTGCGCCGCGAAAGGATGGAAGCAGGAGCTGCGTTAATGCGTGTCGCTGATAGCCATGTCCGTCTTGGTCATGTCGAATGGATAGCCAGTTTTGCCCCTGATTTGCTAGGCGAATTTACCGACTATATGATAGATACTTACTATCCTGAATGCCGCGATAATGAACAGCCGGTATTAGCTTTCTTAAGCATAGTGGTCGAACGCACAGCACGGATGATCGCCGATTGGCAACTCATTGGCTTTGCACATGGGGTGATGAATACAGACAATCTATCGATTACCGGTAGCACCTTAGACTTTGGGCCATTCGGCTTTATGGAACGTTTTAATCCTGCATGGATTAACAATCACTCCGATCATACAGGACGTTACGCTTATCAAAACCAGCCCGCTATTGGTCATTGGAACCTCAATGTTTGGCTACCGCACTTTATGCGCCTGCAAGGTGTCACGCGTGAGACGTTGGCAGACTGCTTAGCGCCTTATGAGACCACCTTTATGCAGCACTATCAACAAGGATTGTGTCGCAAGCTAGGACTGCCGCATCAGCAAGAGAGCTTAGTATTGGCTTTTGAATGGTTAAGCTTATTAGAAGATAATCTACTCGATTACACTAATAGCTTTCGTTCCCTATTAGGCCTAGTTGCGGCAGCTGATTATCCTCATGAGAAGCAGCTATTAGCTACCCTAACTCACGAGCTATCAGCCGAAGCACTAACGGTTTGGCAAGACTGGCGTGAGCGTTATTTGGCACAAATCGCTACTCTGCCTACCAAAAGTGTGGTTGAGAGTTTACAGAATAACAATCCGGTCTACGTGCTACGTAACGAGATGGCGCAACGTGCTATAACTGCCGCTGAACAAGGCCAGTTCGATGAGGTCGCTCGCGTCTATGACTTGCTAGCCAATCCGTATAGTGTACAAGACATCGCCACTGTGCTTGATACTATACCGCCTAAGCCTAATACGCCGCAACTGCCGATTAGCTGTTCTTCTTAGCAGACTGATAAGTTATCACTGATGATTCAATATGCCCTATAAAATTTGCAGATTCTATGACCGTTGACTAGGCAGTTAATTGACATTAATGCTAGAATAGTTGTTTTTTTAGCGTACTGTCTTTAGCAGCCTGTCTAAACCCTACTTATCGCACTAAACCTATTACAAGAAACCTTGACTACATTTTAGCC
>CBETCF010000052.1:0-11967 GCA_965534785.1 uncultured Psychrobacter sp. | reverse complement strand
CCTCGAGCTTTTTTTAGCTCACTAGGAAGTTTATGGGTGGGCCAAAGGGTAATAACCTGCTCCTCACTGTTTTTCTCAATGCCATCTGCAAGCGCAGACCTATCATTAGCACTGTTGTTAGAGCTGTCACTTTGATACATCATTTGCGTAGCATCCGTTGCTGCATGACCACGATGGCGCAAGGCCTTTAATAAGTCGGTTGCACGAGTGGCGAGCAAAGTCAGAGTAGCCGGATCTATATATAAACGCTTAACACCAGTAATTTTATCCGCAATGCTACTAGTGTTCGATAATAGCCCACCACCGATAGCACCCAATGCCGCGCCCAAACCTAAAGTCGTTCCTAGCGCTGCCGCATCGATACCTAGTCCGAGCAAGGCGCCTGCTGCCGCTCCAGAAGTAGTACGAATGCCATAGCTCTTGAGCAATTCAGGGTCAAAAGGATCTTGCTGATAAGCTTGTAATTCAAGCGGAGTTGCCGCCACTGCATTATCATAAAACTTATAGAGATTTAGTAAGTTATGCTGCATAGCTCGCTCAGTCTGGCGCACGGCTTCTTGCATCTGCTGTAATACTGGCAGTGGATCGTCATCCTCATTGATCTCACGCACAAAGGCGGCAACATTCAATAGGAAGTCAGCGATGATAATATTGGCCTCATCGTATAGTTGCGCCCAATCTTCCCTACGGCGCTGCATCAACTGCTCAAGCATTTCAGAATGAGTCAGCATAGTCGCTAAGTTTTGCCAGAGGCGCATTTCATCTTCAAACTCGAATGCTACTGAATCAAATCGGGTAGAGATATGCAAATTTCGCCTTGCCAGCATAGTCTGCCAATCATCAATATTAGCCTCTTGACTATCGGTAAAGTTGAACACGGGCATTACTGGTATCGCCGCCCAAGATAAAATCGCTAGCTCGTCCTTATACTTACCGAGTACCGGCTCTCGCGCATCGACGACATAGACAGCCATATCACTTGCCAGCAATTGACGAATCACTTTCGCTTCCTGACTATAGTCGTCCATACTCTGCAAATCGCTGTTGGCACCCGTTGCTATGTCAGCCGCCAAAAACTGTTGCAAACGCTCAATCCCATCACGGCGACTGGCGGTATTATCCTCAAGCCAATCCATTAGCCCTGAGGCATCCTCCAACCCTGGGGTATCGTATAACGCTACTAACACCTCACCAGTCTGACTATCGGTCAACTGCGCCCGCTCCACATGGCGAGTAGTAGCCGCTTCATTCTTGACTTCACCAAAATAAACATCACGAAGTAGGGTACGCAGCACCGAAGTCTTACCGGTATTGGTATGACCAACAACCGCTAGCTTTAATGGTTCACCACTAGCAAGCGTGGTTTTATGGTTTACTTCACTGATATCAGTGTCTGATTGTTGGTTATTAGCAGAGTATGGCTTAGATTCTATAGTGGAGTTTGTCGCTGTTTCAGATAGAGCACTTTGAGTCATCTTATCAATATTTACAGGCGGACTAGCTTCTGTATCAATAGCGCTAGCAACTGCCGGATCGTCTATTAACGCCTTGTCAGCAAATAGGCCAACCGGCTTGTTATTATCTAAATTATTATTATCATTATTCATGTGACCAATCCTATCTGTCTTTCAGCTAAAGCAGTCTGCCACTGTTGGTAGCGTACGTTTTCGGTTTTAGTGTCTGCACTAATATTAGCAGTATCATTATCTAGCAATTGTACAATTAATCCGTGCTTGGCATGAGTAGCAATTTGGTCAAGCTTACGCAAAGTGCCCCGATCAGGTAGCGCTTTATCATGAATACCGAGCAATACTTGCACCGGATGCTGGTCTAAGTATGCATGTAAACGCGCCATATCCTGACGATCATCAACTATGCCAAAATTTTCTACTGCTTCATCAGCTGCAATAGCCGAAGCTGCCTGCCACCAGTACTGTTGCTCGCTAGGATACTCTAGTAGAGCGACGAGCTTATTACCCGGACTAATTGCTGCTTTTGGCGCTACAGGAGCAGGGGCTTGCTTAAAGTCGTCAGCATCAATGACTTTTCGCTGCCAAAAATTAATGATCTTCTGATAATAAGGCAGTTTTAAATCCAAGCGCATTTTTTTACTGCGAAACATCAGCGCACAAAACCCCCAAGCCAGCGCACGCGGAATGATACCGTACATCAGCAAACTACCAATGAGTAAGCTTGACCATTGCCGCGCAATAGCTAAAGGCAGGGCATCTGTCACCAGTCGACTCTGTACAATAGCCGCTTCGGTAGGAACATCAAAGCCAACCATGCTAGGTAACCAACCTAGAATCTGAGTCAAACTAATCAGCGCCTGATCAGAGAGTAAGGTCGACTCCCAACTAAAGCTATATTGGCGTACTACCAGTAAAAATATAATCGCCAATAGCATGCCCGTCAAAGTCGCTAGCCATAACTGATGGCTAAATTTTCCCAAATACCAGCGCATACCGCTATGCTCAAGTTGCCGCTCATAGAGTTTGACAGCCGCTTGGGTGACGTCATCTTTACCGCGTATCAAATAGCTGGGGCTAACAAAGCTTGCGAACCAATTGCTAGACGCTTTACCTCGATTGATTAAGGTAAATACTAGCCAGCCGACCAACATAACAGTATGAAAACCAAGTAAGCAGACCAAAACGTAAAAGAAATTAACCACATTGGCCTGTAGTAAGGTAAATAACCCCAAAAATCCGGAAATGCACCAGACCACACTCATAATGACCATAATGCCTTTGAGACGACCATCGATTTTGCCAAGCACTCTACTTAACGCGCCATTACTATCAATACGTGAGGCACGTCGATGCAGCTTTTGAGTAGGACTGCCTTCCTCATTTTGCAATTTTTCAGTAATTAATAAAGGGTCGGTGGCAAAGACATGCTGCTCAGTTTCAAGTGAGCGTACCAGTTCAGTCAATTGGTCTTGGGGTGATAGCATGATCTGATATCCATAAACAATGATGAAATAAAGTGAGAAAACCTAGCCAATTATTTAAAACAATCTAAGCATTAAAGTGGATTTATTAGCATTATTACCGTGAAAAATATGATATTACGCTTATAAATACTAGCAATTTTGCTCTTGCTCACAAAAAACCTGACCATTTGGTCAATAATTACTAGCAGTTAGTATAAATAAGCGTTATGCTAAACCAAACCAGACTCCTGATTTTAATTATGTCTTAAATATTTGAATCATATAGTCATAACCATTCTAATATCAAACCAAGATAATACACAGCGCTATATGTGTTTTTAATTAAATGCAGTTATGGCTTAAAAGCAATATGATGCCTAGATAAAGAGGTTAACAGACCTTTTTGTCATTTAGGTCGAGCGTTTGGTTTGATAGCACTTATCAGTTTCACTCTAGGAATTATGGTCGAAGAACAAGCCTAGAATATATTAACAACAGAACATGAAGGACGGCTGTTTAATATGGATATTAATTCTACTACTCAATCGGCATATACCCGCCCAGAAGATGAAAACTTGGGCGTTGGCGCCAATATTGCTTATGGCTTTCAACACGTACTAACCATGTACGGTGGTATTATTGCTGTACCGCTTATTGTTGGACAAGCGGCTGGACTATTACCGGCTGAGATCGGACTATTGATTGCCGCCTCTTTGTTTATTGGGGGTCTGGCAACACTGCTACAGACTATCGGTGTACCCTTCTTTGGTTGTCAGCTCCCACTGGTACAAGGGGTATCGTTTGCGAGTGTGGCAACCGTAGTGGCGATTGTGACGTCGGGGGGCGGACTACCTTCGGTATTTGGTGCCGTCATTGCCGCATCGGCACTTGGCTTTTTGATTACGCCCATTTTCTCCCAAATTATTAAGTTCTTTCCGCCACTGGTTACCGGTACCGTGATTACCACCATTGGTTTAACGTTAATGCCAGTCGCTGCACGCTGGGCCATGGGTGGCAATAGCAACTTACCAACCTTTGGTAGCATGACCAATATCGGTCTGGCTGGTTTTACTTTGCTAATGGTATTACTACTTAGTAAGCTTGGTAATGCCGCTATCAGTCGCTTATCAATTTTGCTAGCCATGGTTATAGGTACCTTTGCCGCTTGGGCATTAGGTTTAGTTGATTTCTCTGGCATCACAACTGGTTCTATTTTTGCCTTTCCTACGCCTTTCCATTTTGGGGCACCGACCTTTGAGCTTGCTGCAATTATCTCTATGTTCATCGTAGTATTGGTTATTTTAGTCGAAACCTCAGCAGATATTTTGGCGGTTGGCGATATTATTGAGACTGATGTTGACTCAAAACGCTTAGGAAATGGTCTACGTGCTGATATGGCTGCCAGTATGATCGCACCTATATTTGGCTCGTTTACCCAAAGTGCGTTTGCGCAAAACGTTGGTCTAGTTGCAGTAACGGGTGTTAAGAGCCGTTTTGTAGTGGCTTACGCTGGTATTATCTTGGTTGTTTTAGGCTTGATGCCGATTATGGGTCGCGTTATTGCTACGGTTCCTACCGCAGTATTAGGCGGTGCGGGTATCGTATTGTTCGGTACGGTTGCTGCCAGTGGTATTCGTACCCTTGCACAAGTAAGCTACACTAATAATATGAACCTGATTATTGTTGCAACCTCTATTGGTTTCGGTATGCTTCCTATCGCTGCACCATCTTTCTATGACCAATTCCCAGACTGGTTTGCCACTATTTTCCATTCAGGTATCAGCTCTGCTGCTATTATGGCCATTGCACTAAACTTATTATTCAACCACCTTAAAGTAGGTAATTCAGAGAATCAGTCTGTATTTGCCGCTGGTACTGAAGATCGCTCAGTACGCTCTGATGTCATTGTCGAGTTGACGGAAGGCGATTACTTTACTGAAGGTAAGCTATATGATTGTGACCATAAAGAAGTTCCAGTAGTAATGATAGAAGAGTCAGCGCATTAGCAATAGTTATAGCTAGGTGTTACTACTAATTCTATTATTTTAAAAAAAGCGCCTCCTTTCTTAAGGAGGCTTTTTTGTATCTGTCTTTATAGAGTATAGAGTGTAAGGTCTATTGGACATTCACAAATAAACCCTAAAATATAAACCGTATCAATTTATAGCGCTGTTTGCTATGGTTATAGTCAGGGTGCTTAAAGGAGTCAGTATGAGTAGCATGAATAATAAGACTTATCTTATCATCGGTGGTACTGGTGGTATCGGCAAAGCGATGGTGGAGCAGCTAGTAGCCGTTACTGCTAACGAGCAAGCAGACACTAATGTTAGTTCAAGTAAAAATCAAAGCATTCGCGTTTTTGCCACCTATTATAGTAGCGTGCCTGATATCGAGGCGCCTAACTTGCATTGGTTAAAGATGGATATCTGTGATGAGGACAGTATCAAGCAAGCAGCTGATGCTATTAAGCAGCACAGTAACCATATTGATTGGGTAATTAACTGTGTAGGTCTGTTGCATACTGCAGATGCACAACCCGAAAAAGCGTTGCGCCAGATTGAGACCGATTTTTTCCTAAAAAATATGCAAGTCAATGCACTAGCTAGTATGCTAATTGCCAAACATATTAGACCTTTATTAGCCAAGTCAGAACGCAGTAATAACAATCCGGCTATATTTGCGACAATATCTGCGCGAGTGGGTAGTATCAGTGATAATCAGCTTGGCGGTTGGTACAGCTACCGCATGAGTAAAGCGGCGCTCAATATGGGCATGAAAAACCTGAGTATCGAATGGGCAAGGGCACTGAAAAATGTCTGCATCGTAGTCATGCAACCCGGTACCGTGAATACGCAACTTTCTGCCCCGTTTCAAGCGAATGTCGCTGAAGGTCATCTGTTCTCGCCAGCCTATAGCGCTGAGTCTTTGTTAGAAGTGTTATCAACGATGAGCAGTGATCAAACCGGTAGCTTTGTCGATTGGGCAGGGGAATCCATTCCTTGGTAGACTAAGGTACAAAAGATAAATCACAGAAACTAAAAGGGCTTGCCGTTAATTCAATCAACGATAAGCCCTTTTGGTTGGTACAGGTTTAATTTATAAGAAACCGATTAAATATTTTCTAATTAACCATAAATAAATCCATAAACTCATTTACTGGCGTTTGCTCTAAACGCTGCTGATCGTCACAGAGCTCAACGATTTCTTGACAGCGACTTTCAATAAAACGAGTAGCCAAATTGGCACGGAACTTAGCTTCTAGTATCGGAATGCCTTCAGCGCGGCGGCGTTTATGACCGATAGGATACTCTATAACTACTTTATCGGTACTAGTCCCATCTTTGAAGAATATCTGAATAGCATTCGCAATCGAGCGCTTGCTAGGATCATGATAGTCTTTAGTATAGCTAGCATCTTCTTCGACGATCATCTTACGACGTAAACCATCGATCAAGATATGATGCTGCTCATGATAGTCATCTTCGTAATTCTCCGCCATCAGATCGCCAGTCAATAAAGGCACGGCGACCATATACTGCAGACAATGATCGCGATCGGCAGGATTAGCCAACGTGCCTTCTTTAGATATAATACGAATAGCAGATTCGTGAGTGGTTAGGACAATTTTCTCAATCTCATCGATTCTATCATCAATGCGCGGATGCAAGATAACGGCGGCTTCACAAGCGGTCTGTGCATGGAATTCAGCAGGAAAGCTCAACTTAAATAAGATATTCTCCATCACATAACTGCCAAACTCACGCTGAAAAGTGAATTTACGCTCGCCCTCAGGTTTGAGTGCTAAGTCTTTATTGGTATGGCTGAATAGCACATCATAAAAACCCCATTGCGGTGCTGAGAGTGCGCCCGGGATACCCATCTCACCGCGGCGAGTAATATCCACCAAACGTACTGCCCGACTAGTCGCATCACCTGCTGCCCAAGATTTACGGCTTCCGGCATTGGGAGCATGACGATAAGTGCGCAAAGCTTGCCCATCGACTAGCGCCTGTGAGATCGCTGCCATGATCCGTTCGCGTGGTAATTTATAGAGCTTAGCCACTACTGCGGTCGAAGCTAATTTAACTAAGAAGACGTGATCGAGCCCGACCCGATTAAACGAGTTCTCTAAAGCCAGCACCCCTTGGATTTCATGCGCCATGATCATTGCCTCTAACACCTCGCGCATGGTTAAAGGGTCACGATTACGGCTGATACTTTGCTGACTGATATAGTCGGCTACCGCGAGGATACCGCCTAAATTATCGGAAGGATGACCCCATTCAGCAGCGAGCCAAGTATCGTTATAATCTAGCCAGCGCACCATACAGCCGATATCAAAAGCGGCTTTTATGGGATCTAGACGATGGGTGGTTCCTGGTACTCGTGCGCCATTGGGCGTGAGCTGATCTTCACAATCAGGCCCTAAATGTTTGGTACATTCAGGGAAACGCAGTGCTAGCAGACCACAGCCCAGCGTATCCATTAGACAATGACGGGCGGTATTCCAAGCATCAGCGCTGTTCTCTGAATCCTTATCGACCGAATAATTGAGCACATAATCGGCGATTTTTTGAATCTCTTCGTCGTATTCTGGACGGACGTTGCTCTCTACCGTAGCATTTTGATTATTAGACATGGTGGTCTCCTCTTCCTTGAATTAGCTATCTTTCTACTTACCAGTCGATTTATAAACCGAACTTTAGGTAATATAGGGCTTATAAAAAAGCCATAGTTAAAAGTAGCATAGGCAATGACAGACAACCAAACTGTATTATGTTAAGAATTAAAATTCTATAACTGATACTCCGCTTATAATTTTAGATCATTAAATACAGCAGACCTAAAATAAAGAGCGCTACAAGAATAAAAAGTAACGAGCTCAAAACCTTACTTGTAGTGCTAGCATTACTCTCATTAACTTTTTTGACCTTAGTTTTTTTGGCGACATACAGTACCATTTTCACATGTTCGATACCGTCTTCTAGATAATGTTCGCCCTCAGGTACAAACCCCAATGATTGGTAAAAGCTGAGTAAGTAGCTTTGGGCTGAGATAATAATGGGACGCTTCTTGCCATATTTTTTGCGGCAACACGCTATCGCCTGAATCATCATCTGCCTAGCGATATCTTGGCCTCGATGTGCTGATAACACTAGCACGCGACCGATTGCAGACATAGCAGTATTGAGCTGATCGTTATCCGCTACGGCAAGGTTGGATCTGAGCCTGTTGTACTCAGGTGGGATAATACGACAGTAGCCAACCAGTGCTTCGTTTTGGTGCGCAACTAGGTGTAAGCAATCAAAATCCAGCTCATCCATATCTTGGTAAGCGCAGTTTTGCTCAACCACAAAAACTTGCGAGCGCGCTTTTAAGATGTGGTAGATATCCACTGAGGTTAATTCATCGAAGGTTTTTATAGAAAATAGAGCGGTCATAATTAAGCTGCTTATAGCAAAAAGTTATTGAATGAGAATAGAGTCAAATTAGATACTGCAGATTATAATGAAAATTGCAGGCTCTAAACAAAACCGCATTATAACGACATAAATAGCAATCAACCATTCATAGTTTAAGTATCAGCAGTGTGATTAATTGTCTGACTGATTTTATCTAAATTCAGACTATCGGACATAGCGCTGAATATCTCGTAATACTTGCCACCTTTATCGTAAAGCTCTTCATGGGTACCAGTCTCTACCACTTGGCCGTTTTCTATTACTACCAAATCATCGGCGTCGATAATTTGCGCAATATTATGCGAGACCATAATGACGGTTCGATCTTTTTTGATCAGATCTAAGCTTTTCTTCACCTGTTGACTGGCGATAGCATCGAGGCTCGCGGTTGGCTCATCTAAGAACACAATAGGAGGATCTTTTAAGAACATTCTTGCCAAAGCGATACGCTGCTGCTGACCGCCAGATAATGATTTGGCGGTACTGTCATAACCGTCAGCCAGTTGCATGACTTGCTCATGAATAGAGGCCTTTTTGGCCGCGACTATAATATCCTCCATAGTCGCCTTCATGTCGCCATAACGAATATTTTCGCTGATAGTGCCTGAGAAAATGTGATTACTCTGTAATACTAAGCCAATATTTTGCCGTAAGTCGTGGGTATCGCAGTCTTTTAGGTCATGTCCATCTAAGCAAATCATGCCAGCATCTGGCTCATAGAATTTTACTAACAGGCTGATAATCGTACTTTTACCGGCACCGGAGAGACCAACAAGAGCGGTAATGCGATTAGGCTTAATAGTAAAGCTAACATCTTTTAATGCTTGTGTGCCATTAGGATAAGTAAAATCAACGTTTTTAAGCTCGATATGACCTTTTAGCGCTTTACTACTTCTACCATTAATATTTTCGACTTGTTCATCATCTTCTAATATCTCAAAAAACCCTTCAGCGTAAGTTAGAGCGTTATTGATTTGATCATAAATACGATGTAATTGACGGATAGGGGCGGCAACGTTTTGAAAAAGCATCACATGAAATAAAATCATACCGATGGTCATCTGACCCTGCAATACAAAATAGGAGGTCAGTAGGATAATAACGACTACGCCGATTTGCTCGATAAAGGTCTTTACCGCATCATAGATAAAACCAATACTACGAATGCGCAACTGATTGTCAGTCATATCTCTTTGAATTTTCAAATGCTTTTCAGCTTCGATATTCTCACGGACAAAAGATTTGACCACGCTAATGGAGTTAATAAGCGAAATCACTAAGCCACTTTTGGCCTCCCTAAAGCCGCGCATTTGACGACGGAAGCCTTGCAAACGCCTTGCTTGCTTTTGACTAATAAAGAAGTAAATCGGAATAATAATCAACCCGACTAAACCGATCCAAAAGTTCGTCGAAAACATAATGATTAGGGAAACTAAAGCACTGGCAAATAGCGGTAGCATATCGATAAAGAAATTTTGCACTAGGCTCGTTAAGCTACTGACGCCATAATCGATACGGGTTTGCAATTTACCGCTATCATTCTCGCTACTAGTGTAAAACGCCATGCGATAGGTGAGGATGCGCTCGATAATCTTTTGTGATAAATCGCGGGATAGATTAATACGAATTTTTTCGCCATAAAAGCGCTGACCAAAAGAGATAAATATCGACAGTATTTCTTTGGATAATAGCACCGCGCTGATAATCATTAACATGCGCAAGCCTGCTTCCCAAGGCTCAGCAAGAGTAGCGATTTCAGTCAAAGTATCGACGGCATAGCGCAATACAAAAGCATTAACCTGCGCCGTAAACGAGCCTAATACGGTCAGAATTAAGGTGGCAATGATTAAGGTTTTATAGGGCGCGGCAAAAACGGCAAGTTTCTTTAAAATATCCCACAATAAAGCCCGCCGCTCAGTCTTTTTGACTGGCGGCTTTTTATCGAATGGGGATTTGCTGAGATTAGGAGTGGTTGTCATTTTAATAGGGTAAAGTAATCAAGCGCAAAAATCTATATTAGCAAGCTTACTAGGATAGATTTTATTTAGCTTTTGTAGGGTGTTCTCAATCGCACCAGATAATATTAACATGATAGTTTTGAATACTTTTCCTCTAAAAAGCATCACTAGGCACAAAAACTTCGCCAACCATAATACGACGCGCTGAACGACTCATAGAAACCTTTTTGGCTTGCCAGCGACCATCGACTTGCTCTGTTGCACCGCCAACTAATAGCGTACCTGATGGATGACCAAAGCGTACTTCTCCAAGACTGTCACCGCCAGCCGCTTCATTGACCAATGTTCCTTGCGTGGTCGCTGCTGCGGCAATCGCCACCGCTGCCGTACCCATCATCGCATGATGCAGTTGCCCCATGCTCATAGCGCGTACCACTAAATCAATATCAGCTGAATTAACTTCTTTGCCACTTGAGGCGGTATAGCTTTGCGCTGGAGCGACCCAAGCGATTTTGGGAATATGTTGGCTACTTTGCGCCTCAGACTCATCTTTAAACAGTCCCATAGCGACGCCGCCACGGGCGCGAATCTTTTCCAGTTTAGCAAGTAGCTCACTATTACTATTGATATCGCCTTGTAGTTCAGTACCATTAAAACCTAAATCAGCTGCCTGCATAAAGATAGTGGGGATACCGGCGCTAATAAAGGTCGCTTTAACATTATCAGACTCTAAACCACAACCAGAGACATCGAAGTCATCGACTAAATTATTAGTAGGGAACATATCGCTAGAAGAGTCAACGGGGTCGATGAATTCAATTTTAACTTCAGCGGCAGGGAAGGTGACACCGTCTAATTCAAAATCGCCCGTTTCTTGTACTTGTACCACTCCTTGCTCGTCTTGATAGACGGGAACATGAGCAATAATTGTTTTACCGATGTTTTCTTGCCAGATACGCACTTCGCAAATACCGTTTTCTGCACTAGCCGCTACTTTCTTAGCATCAACGATACCCATATTAATGGCACAAGCGCCAACAGCTGCAGTCAAGTTACCACAATTACCCGCCCAATCTATCATCGGCTTGGCGATATTGACTTGACCAAACAAGTAATTAACATCGTGGTCTGCTTTATCCGTAGGCGATAGAATAACTGTCTTTGAGGTGCTAGAGCTACCATTACCTAGACCATCGATTTGCTTGCCGTATGGATCGGGGCTACCGATAACGCGCAATAAAAAATTATCGCGTGCCTTGCCAGCCACTTGGCAACGCTCCGGTAGGTCAGATAATTTAAAAAAGGTGCCTTTTGAAGTACCGCCGCGCATGTAGGTGGCAGGGACTGAGATTTGTGGGGCGAATTTTGGTTTTGAATTTGATTGAGTCATTATGGGAAGTCCTTAATATAGTTACGATTTGATTTTTTTATTGATAATATAAACCGAGATACAGTAATCATAAAATAGAGAGCATCATGGAAATAGATAAACAGCTGAACGAAAGCTCAGTTAAAATTAAGCAGATTATGCAAGATAATCCTGATTTGTCTTATGAGTTTTTACGTCAATTACTAATCGCTCAAAAATAAGTTGCCACTGGTAGGGTTGAGC